>CAYFWG010000036.1:1491-3961 GCA_964346775.1 uncultured Mogibacterium sp. | reverse complement strand
GACATGCCTGTTCTCTTCCACGTAACAACGAGAATTTGCCACTCCAAGGGCATCGTTGAACTAGGAGAAAGAGAAGAAGCTGAAGTTCCTGATTATAAGCCTAATATTCCTAAGTTTGTTACAACACCTGCTAATGCCAAGAAGCTGAGAGTTACTCTTGAAGATAGACTGGCAGCTGTTAGAGAGTTTGCAAACGACTGCGAATTTAATAAAGTAGAGATGGGCGACACCAAGATCGGCGTTATCACTTCTGGAGTTGCATACCAGTATGCCAAAGAAACATTCGGAGATAATGCAAGCTATCTGAAGCTCGGACTTACTCATCCACTGCCAGATGGTCTTATTAAGGACTTCTGCAGCAAAGTAGACAAAGTATATATTGTAGAAGAAATGGATCCATATCTGGAAGAGCATGTTAAGGTTCTCGGAATCGATTGCGTAGGCAAAGACGTAGTTCCAAGATATGACGAGCTCAACACAGACATCGTAAGAAAAGCTTTCCTAGGCGTTGAACCTGAAACTTATTCTGCTGACATTCAGGCAGTTGTAAGACCTCCAGCTCTCTGCGCAGGTTGCCCTCACAGAGGTCTATACTATGTTCTGTCCAAGAAGGCAAAGAAGCTTGGACTTATGATCACAGGAGATATCGGATGTTACACTTTGGGAGCAGCACCACCGCTCAGCGCAGTTCATACAACAATCTGTATGGGTGCTTCTATTTCCAAAGGACATGGAGCAAGTATCGCACTCAGGGATGCAGGTAAGGAAACCAAGGTCGTTTCTGTTATCGGAGACTCTACCTTCTTCCACACAGGCGTTAACTCCTTGATGGATGCCGTATACAATGGCGGACACAACCTCAGCATCATTCTTGACAACAGAATTACAGGAATGACAGGACACCAGCAAAACCCAGGAACAGGATTCACTTTGATGGGCAAGGAAGCTCCTGAGGTAAATATCCCTGAACTTTGCAAAGCTATCGGTGTTAAGGAAGAGAACATCAAGATCGTTAATCCTAACCACCTGGCAGAAGTTGAAGCTGCAATGGACGAACTTCTGGCTAAGGACGAGCCTTGTGTACTTATTACAAGATGGCCATGTATCCTGAAGAAGTTCAGCCAGCAGGATATTGATGAATTTGAAACTCTGGGCAAGAAGAAATGCGTTATTGACCAGGAGAAATGCAAAAACTGCAAGGTTTGTGTTAAGACAACCGGTTGTCCGGCTCTGATCAACACTAAGGACCAAGTCGTTATCGATGTTACAAGCTGTACAGGCTGCACAGTATGTATGCAGGTATGCCCATTTAAGGCAATCGAGGAGGTGACAAGATAATGAGTGATGTTAAGAATATCCTTTTGGTAGGAGTTGGTGGACAAGGAACAATCCTTGCAAGTAAGATTTTGACAAGCGGTCTTATGAAGGCCGGATACGACGTAAAGATGAGTGAGATTCACGGAATGTCCCAGAGAGGTGGAGACGTATCCACACAGGTAAGATTCGGTGAAAAGGTTTATTCACCTATAGTCGGAAAAGGTTCAGCAGACGTAATCGTTGCATTTGAAGAGATGGAAGCTCTTAGATGGCTCAACCACCTCAAGATTGGCGGCAAGATGGTAGTCAACGAGCATAGAATTCAGCCGGTTCCTGTTAATCTGGGAGCAGCTGAATATCCAGATGGAATTATCGATCATCTTAAAGGAATCTGCGACGTTGTTTCTTTCAAAGCTGCTGATGTAGCTAACGAACTCGGAAACCCTAAAGTTATGAATATCGTTCTTCTTGGCGCTCTTGCTAAGGCTATGAAGCTCGACAACATCGACTGGGATGCTGAGATTGAAGCTAACGTTAAGCCTAAGTTCATTGATATCAATAAGCAGGCTTTCCACAGAGGATTTGAAATGTAACCGACAATTTCGGTTATAAGGACAATTAAGGACAAAACGGTCGTTCGCAAGAGCGGCCGTTTTCTTATTGCCGTTTTCCTATTAAAGACTGTTTTGCCAACGAATTGAGGGAAGCTTGCTCATGCAACCGCCTTAACATCGCCTTGAAAGAGACACATTATCGTGGTAATATTACTTGGAATTTAAGGAGGAAGTACTATGAGAACATTGATGCTTATCATCAGTATAGCTATGATCGGAACAGGAATATTCTGTATTGCTAACGGAAGCGCCGCTTTCATCACGATTGCCTTTGTGATAGGTGCTGTATATTTGCTTATGGGAATATGCGAGATCATTATTGGAAAGAGAGCCGACTTTGATACTTCGGGTAGAGGAGTTGGAGTCATATCCGATGGAATTATAGCTGTTGCTGTAGGCATTGTAGTAATCTCAGGCCAGATTGTCAGCGATACCACCGCTCAATCAGTATTTGCTATGTGGATTCTCATGGAGGGAGTCATATTAATAAGAAGCAAATCTTTCGATGTTTATCATAATACCAGGGATCAGAACTTATC
>CAYFWG010000036.1:0-1481 GCA_964346775.1 uncultured Mogibacterium sp. | reverse complement strand
ACATCGAAAAATATAAAATCCATGGACAAAAAATCGCTTATAACTTTCTCAGAAAATTTCAAATCCATGGTTCTGATAGGTTTGGCAATAGTACTCTCCGGTCTGAGAAGATTCAGAACATCCTTCGAGATAGAGTATATAAGACCTCGCTTCATTACGGGAAACCAGGACAGACTTAACGAAGCTTTGGCAGAAGAGAAGAGAGCTCTTGCAAAAGCCAAAGAAGGCATAAGGGAGCAGAAGAACGCACAGAGGCGTATACAGAAGATTAAAGAGAGCATGGCTGAAGAGAGGGAAGTTATTAACGAAGCTACGATCAGAAAAATGCATTCAGATCAGACGAAAGACCAGAAATAAATATCACAGTATTAATCAGAAATAATTCTTATAGTTCGAATGGAGCCAACTATTAAAAAACATATAAAAAGACTTATATTTCTATTGTTGCTATTCATTGCGACCATATTCGCGCTGAATCAGGCGGTAGTCTCTGGTAGCAGAGACAATATTTACAGCGATTCGGAAAAACCAGCAAAGGGAGAAAAATACGACTGCATCCTCGTCCTCGGAGCATCCGTAAGATCGGACAGAAAACCATCCCAAATGCTGAAGGACAGACTCGACAGAGGGATAGAGTTATATAAAGAAGGTTTTGCACCGAAGATTCTCATGTCGGGAGATAACGGTCAGGTTGAATATAATGAAGTAGAAGCTATGAAGACATATGCACTCAAACACGGAGTTCCGAGTGAGGACATATTCCTCGACCACGCGGGCTTTTCTACTTACGAGTCGATATATAGGGCCAAAGAAGTCTTTGCAGTAAAGAGCATGTTGATAGTCACTCAAAAATACCACGAGTACAGATCGGTATATATCGCAAAAGAACTCGGCCTCGAAGTGAAAGGCGCAAGTTGCCGCGAGGTAAGATATAATGGACAGCTGTCGAGAGACTTGAGGGAGATCCTTGCACGAGATAAAGATTACTTCATGTGCATCTTCAAACCCGAGCCTACCTACCTCGGCGATGTAATAGATATTCGAGGAAACGGAAATAAAAGCCATTAAAAGATAAGCAATAAAAGATAGGCAGAAATAATATATATAGAAGAGACTCCTTCAGAGCCTCTTTTTTTATTCGGAAGAAGATATGTACAAAAGATGTATTAAGTGGCTTCAAAACGAGAATACAGCCATCCTCGTCAAAGGGAGAAAGTGATGTAAAGTACATACGAGAAGGTGTTGAGAGGAAAATGAAAAAAAGATTAAAAAAAGGTAAAAAAGTTTTAAAAAGGTAGTTGACAAGGGTGCGGTAGTTGGCTATAATAGTGAAGCTGTCACTCAAGAACGAGTTCTTGAAAAGCACAGCAGAACCTTGAAAACTTCATAGTGCAGAACTGGTCAAATGGGTTAGAGATAGCCCAAAAGACAGTTAAAAATTTTAAAAAGAGACAACAAAGCAATTTGTATGTCCCTGTAAA
>CAYFWG010000035.1:0-10590 GCA_964346775.1 uncultured Mogibacterium sp. | reverse complement strand
AAGCTATGGTAAAAACATTCACAGGCGATTTCACATTCAGCGGACTCACAGGTAAGGACATGAAGTGGAACAAAGCAGGCGAAGTTGACAAGACACCTAAGGTTTGTGTAATCCAGGACGGAAAATACATCGAGAAATAAAATAACGAATTGATTTTGGGGTATCAATTGCTCGCCGGTCAAACCCGAGCAGTTGATGCCCGTTTGAACAGTAAAGGAAACTACATTATATGAGTATAATAAATAGTTTGATATCAGGGCTGAGTCTGGGTAGCGTTTACGCTATCATCGCGCTTGGCTATACAATGGTATATGGTATCTCGAAGATGCTCAACTTTGCTCATGGCGACGTAATTATGATTGGAAGCTATGTTTCGTTTGTTCTTACCATGTATGTCGGAACACCGGGCTGGCTGGCTCTTATAGGCGCGACGGTAGCTTGTACAATTTTGGGAGTTGTAATCGAAAGACTCGCTTACAGACCTTTGAGAGGAACTGGCTCCCTTGCCGTACTTATTACAGCTATCGGCGTATCATATTTTCTACAGAACATAGCATTGATCATATGGGGTGCAAATCCGAGAGTTTTCACATCCCTCTTTAAAGGTATGGAGCCTATCCGTTTGGCCGAGGGACAGATTATAATAACGGCAGAATCCTTCTTTACGATAATCGTAGGAATTCTCATAATGATCGGTCTGACCTTGTTTGTACACAAGAGCAAAGCGGGCAAAGCAGTCAGAGCAGTTTCGGAAGATAATGGTGCGGCACAATTGATGGGAATAAATGTTAACAGATCAATATCCCTGACCTTTGCGATCGGATCCGGTCTTGCAGCTGTAGCAGGCGTACTGATGTGTTCTGCATATCCAGTTCTTATGCCGACAACAGGAGCAATGCCGGGCATTAAGGCATTTACCGCTGCTGTACTTGGTGGAATCGGCTCGATTCCAGGCGCCATGGTCGGAGGCCTGATCCTTGGAATAATCGAGATAATTTCAAGAGCGTACATATCGACAGAATTGTCGGATGCTATAGTGTTCGCCTGTCTCATAATAGTTCTTCTTGTTAAACCGACAGGACTTTTCGGCAAGAAGATAAGCGAGAAAGTGTAGGTGCGAAATGGTTAGAAAGAAGAAAATTAAAGCACCTGGAACACCTAAAAGGCTATTGCAAGGAGCGGTTAAGGGAAGCGAATACAAAAGAGAAGCATTTATCGCCTATGCAATACTGATAGTCGGCTACGCAGTGCTTCAGCTCGGCGCAGGTATCGGTATTATCGGTAACAACCTGCAGGGACAGTTCGTTCCAATATGTGTATACATATCCCTTGCTATCTCTCTCAACCTGGTAGTCGGTATATCCGGAGAGCTTTCTCTGGGACATGCAGGATTTATGGCAGTAGGAGCTTTCAGCGGAGTCGTTATGGCGAGAGTAATCGAAACTTACGTCAGCATAGGCTCGGTTCAGCTGATCTTGTCGATGATATTCGGAGCTTTGATGGCTGCACTTGCAGGACTTCTGATTGGAATTCCAATCCTCGGACTTAGAGGAGACTACCTCGCCATCGTAACACTTGCTTTCGGTGAAATAGTCAGAAACATAATGAACGTTATCTACTTTGGCATAGACGAGACTGGTCTGAGATTTGCATTCAATCACACGATTCCTCTTAAGGACAACAGCCAGAGAATTATAACAGGAGCGATTGGAGCAACGGGAATCAACCAGACGGCAACGTTCACAGCTGGACTTTTCCTGACACTCTTCACCCTCTTCGTAGTTCTTAATATCAAGAACTCGAAGCACGGACGTGCAATAATGGCTATCAGAGATAACCGTATCGCAGGAGAATCTATCGGACTCGACGTAAAGAAGTTTAAACTTACGGCATTTGTTGTAAGTGCAGGACTTGCTGGAATGGCAGGAGCTTTGTTCGCGCAGAACTACAGCACTTTGGCACCTCTTAAGTTCAACTTCAATACATCTGTTTTGATATTGGTATTCGTAGTTCTCGGAGGAATAGGAAACATCTGGGGCGGAATAATCGCTGCAGCACTTCTTACCATCCTGCCTGAAGCACTCAGACAGTTTGCTGATTACAGAATGCTGACATATGCAATCGTCCTCATCGTCGTTATGATTACTACATATAACCCGACGATAAAAGCCAACCTTTCTTTGAAGATCAGTAAATTCACCTCGAGACTCAAGCGAGGGAAGAAAGCCGGAAAGGAGGTGGCGTAGATGTCGGACACAAAAGGCAATGATGGAGAAAACAGATTAAAGATAAGCGAAGACAAGCATTTTTACGAGGATAGAGACAGCTCCTACTACGACGATAACGTCGGAGCATTATCCATACTTGTAGATGCCAAAGAGCAATACTCTCCTGATGAACCATACCTCCAGAAGGTATATATTCCAGATAGAGATAAGGATAAAACGCCTATCCTCGAGGTAAATGGTCTCGGAATCGATTTCGGAGGACTTACAGCTGTAGACAATTTCAACCTTACACTCGGAAGAACGGAAATCGCAGGACTTATAGGCCCGAACGGAGCTGGCAAAACGACGATTTTCAACATGCTCACCAAGGTATATGAGCCAACGCGTGGAGAGATTATATTCGACGGAAAGAGTACGGCAGGAATGAAGACTGTCGACATCAACAAGGCTGGAATGGCGAGAACCTTTCAGAACATAAGGCTTTTCGACAAGCTCACCGTTGAGGAGAATATCAAGACAGCTTTGCACCATACGACGAATTATAAACTCTTCGATTCTCTACTTCATACTCCGAAATACGCGAGAGAAGAGAAGCGAATTCACGAAGAAGCGATCAACTTCCTCAAGATATTCGGAATGGAGAAGACCGCTGACTATAGAGCTGGATCTCTCCCATACGGAGCGCAGAGAAGACTCGAGATAATGAGGGCTTTGGCGACAAAACCAAAACTCCTTCTTCTCGATGAGCCTGCGGCAGGAATGAATCCTTCCGAAACCGCCGAACTTATGACGACGATAAGGGATATCCGTGACAGGTTCGAGATATGCGTCCTCTTGATCGAGCACGACATGAATCTGGTAATGGGAATTTGCGAAGGTATCGCAGTTCTGAGCTACGGAAGAACGATAGCCAAGGGAAATCCTGAAGAGATACAGAAGGACCCGAAGGTTATCGAGGCATACCTCGGCAAACAAAGAGGTACCCTGGGCGAGGAGAAAGTTGCAGAAAAAGTAGTCGAGCCGGAAGCTATCGAAGAAGCCTACAAGAAGGGCAGTATAGCGGCAGGCGTCGGTTTCAAGAAACCTGACAAGGAGGCTGAGAAATAATGGGATCGGTATTAACGGTTGACAATATAAACGTATATTATGGAGCCATTCATGCGATGAAAGGCATCTCATTTGATGTAAACAAGGGTGAAATTGTCACGCTGATTGGCGCTAACGGTGCAGGAAAATCGACAACCCTCCATACCGTATCCGGACTTCTGCGCAGCAAGACGGGCGACATAGAATTTCTTGGAAAATCTATCGCAAAGACACCCGCTCACAAGATTGTTGCAAAGGGAATATCCCACGTTCCCGAAGGAAGAAGGGTTTTCCAGGGTATGACGGTTCGCGAAAACCTCGAAATGGGAGCATTCATAACCAAGGGCGACAGGATTAAGCAGAATGTCGATTACGTGTATGAGCAGTTCCCGAGGCTCAAGGAAAGAAGAAGTCAGATTGCAGGAACTTTGTCGGGCGGAGAACAGCAGATGCTCGCGATGGGCAGGGCTCTCATGTCAGACCCTCAGCTCCTCATGCTCGATGAACCTTCTATGGGACTTGCACCTATACTGGTAGATCAAATTTTTGAGATCATATGTAATTTAAATAAACAAGGAACGACAATTCTTCTCGTAGAGCAGAATGCCAACATGGCTCTCTCCATAGCCGACAGGGCATATGTAATCGAGACTGGCAGAATGATGCTGTCCGGTACAGGAGAAGAACTCGCAAAATCCGAGGAAGTCAAGAAAGCTTACCTTGGAGGCTAAAATCAATCACTTTCATCTGATGTGATACAGAAAAAAACCGGCTACGTAATGTAGTCGGCTTTTTTCATTCTTTTTAGAAAGTCAGATATTCGTCTAGGAATTTCTTGCTTCCGTCTTTGAATCTGACAATTATCCCCGAACCAGAATCGTCCTTATGCTGCTCTATTGTTTTGACGTCCTTGAAATCCCCCAGGTTATTCTTGAGCCTGAACCTTTTCTTTTCGATGAGGGACTTACCGCTTACAGCGGAAATCGTTCCGTCGTTTTTGATTCCGAGAAGGACTCTATATCCTGCATTCCCGTAGGTCGGACAGAATATCTCCTTGCAATCGTCGAATGCGACATAAGTCTCGCCGAGCTTCTCGGCAAGTGCGCCTCGGTTATAGATTACAACAGTTCCGTCAGACATCAGCTCTGCGCGCTTGATAGCAAGAGGAAGAGCCGGTTCGTAGTCGCCCTCGTCTATGAGGAGGGTTTTCTCTACGGTGGCTTTGTCGTCGATCTTCTTCATAGTGCACGATGATGCAAAGCAAGAGGTTGCCAACATTACGACCAGCAAGAAGAAAATAGCGGTTTGTGATGTTGATCTCCTGTTTTGTTCTTTCATGATCTTATCCCTTCTGTTCTATTAAGAAATAAACTCGGGCTTAAAAGTCCAGGTTGAAATCGAGTGGGTAATCACTCCCGTCTTTATCATAGGCTGTTGCTGTAGGATTGCCATTGTCGTCTTTGGAAGTTTCGATTTTCGTAAAATTATCCCTTCCGAGAATGTCGTCTCTTACAACAGCGATATGATCCTCTATCAAGGACTTTGCACTCATTGCAGAAATTCTTCCGTCATCCAATATAGCGACAACCGTGCGATAGCCTTCTGTGCCGAATCCAACGACATAGATGTCTTTGACTTTACCGCTCTCTTTGAACGGGTAGATTTTCTCCGCTTCGTTCTTCTTCAGGTCATCTTTTGTTTCAATCATAACAGAGCCATCTTCAAACAATGTAATTGCAGATATTTGAAGGTCTTTGGCAGAGCCAGACTCTCCGTCGATTTCGTCGATTGACTTGACGATTTCTGGCTGTTCAGATTCCGCTGAAGTGTCTGCAGAAGCATCTTCTTCGGCAGATCCGCATGATGCGAGAAAGAAAGCGGACAGAAGAACCATGGTAAAAGCAGTAAATATTAATAATAATCTTTTGTGTTTTTTCATTTTCGTGATCCTCCAGGAAGATATTATAACACAGGAAATATAAAAGAGCATTCTATGTATTTTAATAAACAAAGCATGAAAAGGCGGATTTTGCGAAGCAATAAATATTGTTTTGTAATTATTATAATATGGTATAATAGTATCGGAAGTTTATTCAAAACGAGAACTCAAAATCTACGGTTTTTCGCGATGAATGGAACGATGAGAAAGGGAATTGAAATGGCAACAAGCAACACAGATGAACGCAGCAAGATAATAAGCTGGTTTGAGAACCATTTTAAGGAAGCTGCCAAGGAGACTACCAAGACCTTGAGGCTTGAGGATGGTAGGATTGACTACAGCTTTTCAGCGCTCAATAATTCCGGATATGATTTCAGCAATTTTTCGTTCAAGATCAAGATCTTGAACAAGGCTAATAAAGAAGAAATAGGAACGGCGAGAATTAAGGTAGGGAAATGGTCGCAGGGTAAGAACAAGAAGTTCAGAACCAAGATCAGCATACCGAAGAATGTCAAAAGCCTCTCGTTTGTTATGTTCTCTAATTCGGTAGAGTATAATTTCCTGGAATCTTCGGCTAACGATGATGACGGGCCGACGCTTGCAGAGGCAATCGAAGGGCTCGGAAAAAGCATCAGCGAGGCAGGAGCTAACGGAAATGTCTTCGGCGAACTTTTCTCAAACGGAGGAATGCCACAGGGAACGACGACGACCAAGACATCTACTGTGACAATCGGAGACAAGACGACAAAAACACAAACAGTCACATATAACAAGCCGAAGTCCGAGGGTGGAACTAAAAGCTCGACAAAGAGAACAACTTCAAGCTCTGCGGGCAGTACGGGAATTCCAATCGGAAGCTTTGCAAGAAAGAAACAGGAAAAGAAGATGAACAAGCTTAGGCTTGGAAAATCGGGTGGCTTTGTAGCATGTATGATTTTCGGCGCATTGATGCTCATAGCTGCACTTTCGCCTGACAACACCAAATTAGAGCTTATCCAATATCTAGCAATCGGAGGAGGCCTTCTTGTACTCGGAGGAATTCTCAAGTTCCTGAGCGCGAACAAGGCAAAGAGAATCCGCGCATATGAGGTCAATGTCGACAAGAACGGAAACACTTCGTTTTATGAGTTATCCGTTGCGGTAGGAAGACCGGTTACCAAGGTTGCAGATGATTTGCACAAGATGGTTGTAGAGGGATTTTTCCCAGGAGCAATTGTCGATGCCGAAAGAAGTCTGATTATCATGACAAGGGATGGCAAACCGATAGAGTCTGTTGAAAGGTCGGCGGCAGAGAGTAGGAAGGCGAGAAGGACGGCGGCAAGAGATAAAGGTCTGCTTCCTGAATCCCTGGAAGATCTCATTACGATGACAGACGATGCAGATATCAAGAAGAAACTCAAGGGACTCAAATTGCTTTCGGATAGGATTGATGCAAGGGTTCTCGAAAGAGCGGATCTCGAAGAACAGGTCAAAGACTTTAGAGAGAAGTTCTTCCCTGAGGTAGTGAAGCTGACAGACGACTACAACGGTAAGATTGCAAATCTTGCAGCAGTAGCCAAGACAGAGAATGTCGAGACATCAGAGATAGAAATAGATGCGAATCCAGATTACCTGACCGAACAGTCGGTAAAGATCAAAGAGCAACTTATCAAGCTTATGGATTCCGTACTCGAGGCCTCGGAGAACCTTCTCGAAAGATTGCACGAAGACGATATTATGGATATTACAGCAGATATTCAGATGTTACAGACGACTTTGGCAAGCAAGGGCTTGCTCGATTCAGACTTTGATATCAAATAGTTACCACATATATAAGATAATATAAGCTAACAGATTATACAGGCAGATATTGAGCCGGATTAGGAGGAGCACATGTCAGAATTGGAACTTACACCTGAGGTAGTTAAACAAGAAACAGACAAGGTTAGAGAGCAGGCAGAAGAAGTAGCAAAGGAAGCTGCAGCAATAGATGTAGCACCTATCATCAGCCTTGACTCGGGAATTAAACCAGAAGAAACACAGATCAAAGAAGAAAGATTCACCGAAGATGAGATGAAGCAGATCAATGCTGTTGCTGAGAAGATCGACATTACCGACAGCACCGCAGTACTGAGCTATGGCGCAGGAGCACAGCGCAAGGTTTCCGATTTTGCCGATGGAGCACTCGACAGTGTTCGTGGCAAGGACATGGGAGAGACAGGAAAAGTCCTCACTTCTCTTATCGTAGAACTCAAGCATAACGGAGAGCCTAAGAAGGGCTTCCTCGCTAATCTCTTCAGCAATGCAAGCAAGAGATTCGAAGAACTCAAGGTTCAGTACAGCACAACAGAACAGAATGTCGACAAGCTCGTAGGCGTTCTCGAAGGACACAAACAGCAGCTCGTTAAGGACATCGTTCAGCTCGACAGACTTTACGAGAAGAACAAACTGTACTTCAAGGAAGTTTCGATGTATATCGAAGCAGGTAAGATTAAGCTCGAGAAGGCAAGAAAAGAAGAACTGCCAAAGCTCCAGGAGAAGGCAACTGCTTCAAATGCTGCAGAGGATATCCAAGAAGCACAGGATTATGCAAACATGATCACAAGATTCGAGAAGAAGATCTACGACCTCGAACTCTCAAGAACGGTTTGCCTACAGTCCGCACCGCAGATCAGAATGGTACAGAACTCAGACACTATCATGTCCGAGAAGATTCATTCCACAATCATCAACGTAATTCCTATCTGGAAGACTCAGATGGTTCTGGCTCTGAACAACTATCATACACAGCAGGCAATCGAAGCACAGAATGCAGTTACAGACGCAACTAACGAGATGCTCAAGAAAAATGCCGAGGCTCTTCACCAGAGCTCTGTTGAAACAGCACGCGCAAGCGAAAGAGGAATTGTGGATCTGGAGACAATTCAGGAAACAAACCGTCAGCTGATTTCAGCACTCGATGAAATTCAAACAATTCAGGAAGAAGGCAGAATTGCAAGAACTGAAGCTGAGAAGGAACTCGGAAGAATCGAGCAGGAACTCAAGAATAAGATGTCAGAAGTTGCTGCAAACGCAGGAGCATCCGGAGAGGAACTCGCTGCAGCTAAGGCTTTAAACGATCTTAAGAAATAGCAAATTGCGACAAATTTTATGATACGAATCAAGAGCCAGCTTTTGCTGGCTCTTGAAATATCACAACAGGAGAATTGTTATGAGATTAATTCTTGAAAACCCCTTCACTTGGGATGGCATATACGGATTGCTCGACGAAAACAAAAAGAAAGTTTTCTCGATCGAAGCGAATATAACCGACGGTGGACGAAGGATAGATATAGTATCCATGGACGGCAAGATTGTCGGAAGCGTAAGACAGAAGAGGTTTCCTATAAGGCAGGAATACAATTTGTATGCACGCGATCTCAAGATGGGTGAGATCGAAAGAACTGTAAGCCTTTCGAATGATAATTACGATATTAAATTCAAGAACTGGATGGTCAGCGGTGACGTATTCAATTGGGATTTCAGGGTTGTCGAGGAGAAGGGCGATATAGCCGAATCCTCGATGGAAGATGAGAGACTCGCACTCGATATAATCGACGAAAGAAACGACGTTTTCTGCGCGATACTTCTTATGGGAGTTGCTGGTTTGGCTTACGACCTGAGAGATGCAAAGAAAGACGAGGAAGCCAGGAAGCTCGAAGATGCTAAGAAGCTCGAAGACGAGGGGAAGGACGAGAGAGAGGATACGGACTATCACGATGAGGATGAGAACAATCTCTCGAGTTTTAAAGAGGCAGCCGAGACAACACAGGAAATTATCAAGGGTGCTGTAAAGATAGGAAAGAAGACATACGAGGCGGGAGAAAAAGCCGTCGGATTCAGCAAGAAGTTTGTTGAAACTGTTAATGATAAGGTGGATGATTTCCTCGAGGACAGCCCGCCACCACAAAAGCACGAAGACGGAGACGAAGTAGATGCCTGATTTTAAGGTTGTAAGTGATTTTGAGCCTACCGGAGATCAACCGCAAGCTATTAAAACAATAAGTGATAACATCCTTGCCGGAAAAGGAGCACAGACTCTTATGGGAGTAACCGGATCCGGCAAGACTTTTACTATGGCAAAAATCATAGAGGAGGTGCAGAAGCCGACTCTTATAGTTTCGCATAACAAGACTCTGGCGGCTCAGCTGTATGGGGAGTTCAAGGAGTTTTTCCCGAACAACGCCGTCGAGTACTTCGTCAGCTACTACGACTATTACCAGCCTGAGGCATATGTTCCGTCGACGGATACATACATCGAAAAGGACTCGGATATCAACGATGAAATAGATAAGCTGAGGCACTCGGCTACTGCCGCCCAGCTTGAGAGAAAAGACGTTATAATCGTCGCTTCTGTTTCGTGTATATACGGACTGGGAAGCCCGCGCTCGTATAGGAATCAGCTTATAAGTTTGAGGCCAGGTATGGAGTATGAGCGGATGGAGCTTCTCCGCAAACTTACGGATATTCAGTATACGAGAAACGACATCGAATTTGAGAGAGGTGTTTTCAGAGCGCGGGGAGATACTATAGACATCTACCCAGCGGGCAGTGAAAGTGCTGTCAGGGTAGAGCTTTTTGGAGACGAAATTGAAAGTATAAGGGAGATTAATCCAGTTACTGGGGAAGTCACGGCGACGAGGTCGCATATCTCGATATTTCCGGCTTCTCACTATATAACGAGCAAGGAGGATATGGAGCTCGCGGTGGCTTCGATCAAGGAGGAGCTTAGCGAGAGGCTCGACTGGTTCCGCGCTAACGGGAAGCTGCTGGAAGCACAGAGGCTCGAGCAGAGGACGAATTACGATATTGAAATGATGATGGAGGTCGGAACCTGCAAGGGAATCGAGAACTATTCAAGGCATATCAACTTTTTGAAGCCGGGCGAGAGGCCGTACACTCTTCTCGATTACTTTGAGGGTGGAGACTTCCTCACTATAATAGATGAATCACATGCGATGCTGCCCCAGCTGAGGGCTATGTACAATGGTGACCGAGCTAGGAAGTCATCGCTTGTGGAATATGGGTTCAGACTTCCGTCTGCACTTGATAACAGACCGCTTAAGTTCGAGGAGTTCAATGAACTTACAGGTCAAACCGTATATGTATCGGCAACACCGGCACAGTTTGAGAGGGAAGCTTCTGCCGGAATCACCGCGGAGCAGTTGATCAGGCCGACCGGCCTCCTCGATCCGAAGATCGAGGTCCGGCAGAGCAAGGGCCAGATCGATGACCTTATATCCGAGATATATAAGACAGCAGAAAAGAACGAAAGAGTTTTGGTTACGACACTGACAAAGAGGATGGCAGAAGACCTGA
>CAYFWG010000034.1:0-10626 GCA_964346775.1 uncultured Mogibacterium sp. | reverse complement strand
AACTCACTTAGCCATCAGTGGCATTTGCTGATGGCTTTTTAATTTCACCAATCTTGGATATCTTCCCTCAAAGCAAAAATCCGTGATTATCCTTCCGGCTTAGAACCAGACCTCAAACCACGGAAAGCCTTTATTTACTTATCTTACTACACCCTTACTTATCCACCCTTGACATCAATACTACCGTCTCAACGTGACTCGTCCACGGAAACTGATCTACAGGTGTGCATTCTACAAAGCTATATCCGTTTGTAGTAAGATATTTTATATCCCTGGAAAGTGTTCCGGCATCGCATGAAACATATACAATGCGACTCGGATTTGTCCTGATTACTGCATCAAGGAGCTTCTGGTCTGCTCCTGCTCTTGGCGGATCGAGGATAGCAACATCGACTTTGTCTATATGTATTTCATGCGGCCTTTGTTTTCCGGCTTTCGTATTATCTATTATGCGTGTAAGTTCTTCTTCCGCTTTGCCGCAGATATATCTCGTGTTGACGATATTATTTATTACTGAATTTCTGTTGGCATCAATTACTGCCTGTCGTACCGACTCTATACCGACAACCTTTTCAGCTTTGTCTGCAAGGAATAGCCCGATTGTTCCGACACCGCAATATATATCCAATACGGTTTCTTTCCCTGTAAGGTTTGCATACTCTTCAACCTTCTCGTAAATCATTAACATCTGCTCAGGATTTACCTGATAGAACGACTGAGGACCTATTTCGAATTTGAGTATACTTGCGTTATTATCCGTATCAGTTTCATGATTGTCGGATAAAGAGCTTTTTCTTTTTTTTATTTTGTCAACTATAGTGTTTTTTCCTGCAAGGATTTTTGTTTTTTCTGAATGTGTAACAGCGATGGATTCAAGACTGTATCTCTCTTCTTTCAGGTCGGTACTGAATTCCGTCTTAATTAAGCCAATACCGGATTCCGGCTCTTTCATAGCGACGCTATATACCGCTTCGTCCAGCATTCCCGCAAGGACTTCAATGCTCGGAATGTCCTTTAATTCCGATTCGAGGACGACCATAACTTCACCGGTTGCAAAAGATGTCTTGACTATCATCTGTCTTATAGTTGATATTTTGTAATCTTTAAGAAAATCTCTAAGAACTGCTGCACATGCCATGGCCGGCTCGGTTTGTATCATGCAGTCGACAACTTGTACTATCCTGTTACTTTTTCTCTCAAGAAAACCGACTTCTCCGTGGCGTCCCACTGCAAATGTCGCTTTGTTGCGGTATCTTTTCAGATTCTTCGCGCTGATAATTTCATTTACTTTAGGATTCTCAAGTCCGGCAATCCTGGTAAGTTTTGCAATCACGTTGTTTCTTTTCAGTTCTTTCTGAGTCTCGTATTCAAGCTCCTGAAGTGTGCAGCCTCCGCATATATTCGCATAAGGACATTCAGTCTCTATTCTATCGGGCGAAAGTTCTATGATTTCAATGAGTCTTGCCTCAGCCGATGATTTTTTTACCTTGGCAATTTCGGCTTTTACTAAATCTCCGGGAATTCCCCCATCAATAAAAACGGCAAAGCCTTCGTGCCTGCCGAAACCTCTGCCGTCATCAAGCATATCGTCAATTGTTATCTCGATTAATTGATTCTTTTCCATTCTTCTTTCCTATTTCTTCCGCTATAGCTTTAATCTTGGAGAAGCGTTTGCTTACGCCCGGCTTCCGTATCGGCGGCGCGAGCGCCTCGCCGATTTCGCTGAGGCTCGCATCCGGCCTGTCCAGCCTCAGCCGCGCCACTTCCAGAAGTGGCGCCGGAAGCCTTTCCAGCCCCGCCGCGTCGTCAATTAGTTTAATCCACTCCAGCTGTTCCTCTGATGCGGCAAGAGTCCGATCGACATTCGCATTATCGCAATTCGACAGCCTCTGCGCATCCCCAATAATTTCCTTATTAATCATAATTTCGGCAAGTTCCAGTACAGCATCGTCAGCACCCATAATGCCGAGCATATCCTTTACATATCCCGCCTTCTTCAGATATACAACATAAGACTCTTTCCTTTTTACAACCTTAGCGGAAAGATCCACAAAACTCCCAATAAGCTTCTTAATATCGTTTGCCGTCCTCTCGCTTTCAAGGACGAATTCCATATTATAGCTTTTCTTAGGATCCGACATCGTTCCGCATCCAAGGAAAAGTCCTCTCAGATAAGACTTCTTGCAACATTTCGACTTAACAATAGGCTGATAAATCCCATCGCTGAAATAATCGTTTCCCTCTTTGACAAGCATGATCCCCGTCTCTCTCAATATCTGAGAGGACTTTTCCTCGGGACTGATCGTCAAATAGTACCTGTTGTATCCCTTATTGCTTTTGCCCGGAACCTGGGAATCTCCGACCTCGAGGTCGACCTTGCTACCGAAATAGTCCTTGATCAGTTTCTTAAAATGCCTTGCGACTGCGGCATTCTCGGTCGAACTTACGATGCCGAACTTCCCGCCGCCGGACAATCTAACAGATCCGGAAACCCTGAGGAATCCGGATATTTCTGCAAGCATGCAGCATTTTTTTGAGATTTTCAGGCGAGCAAGCTCGCCTTTGACATCAGATGCAAACGACAACTTCGCCTCCCCTGTTTCTTATCTCTTTATAGTTTTTTTCCTTTTGCCTGAAGTTCGATGTCTCTGTGACGGACGTGAACTCTGATATCGTCCCTCTCGAACTTCCTCGCCAGAGCATCCACTATAGCCACCGACCTGTGGTGTCCGCCCGTACATCCTATTGCAATATTAAGATGATACTTTCCCTCGCTGATATACCCCGGAATCAGTGAAGCCAGGAGTATATGTACCGAATCGACAAACTGTCCAGCGATTTCGTTTTTAAAAATATAATTGATTACCTTCTTATTCTTTCCCGTCAACTTCTTCAAACTGAGTATATAATAAGGATTTGGAAGAAATCTGACATCGAGAATCATATCCGCCTCGCTTGGCAATCCGTATTTGAATCCGAAGGAGTTAATATTAATCGTAAAATTCGACGAGCCCTTTCCTTCGAGTATCAATTTGTCCAGCTCGGCATACATCTCGGCAACCTTCATCGCTGTAGTATCGAGGATGTAGTCGGCCTTGTTTCTTATAGGCTCGAGCTTAACCCTTTCATCTGCGACGACGTCGCGGCTCGCTTCACGCCCCGTAAGAGGATGGTTTCTCCTAACCTCGTTGTATCTCTTTACAATTTCGCCCGCCGAAGCTTCCATATACAGAACCGTCAGGTCAATCTTCTCTTCCACCCTTAGCTCATCTATTACCTGTGAAAGCTTATCGAAAAAGTTCCCCGTCCTTACATCTGTAACAAAAGCGACCTTATCTATTCTTCCCGAATCCATCGAAGCCATCTCGAGGAAGTTATCTATCAGGACAGGTGGCATATTGTCTACACAATAATATCCCTGATCCTCGAACCAATCTGCGGCCCTGCTTCGACCTGCTCCCGACATTCCCGTGATGATAACAACTTGCATTTATACAAACCTGTCTTTCCTAAACTTCTGTGGTTTTATTTTATTTTTTCTCTACAACATTTACTATTCTGCTCACAGCTATTCCTGCTGCCAAAGCAAGCCCGAGACTTTGCACGTATCTACCGACCTTATCTGGCTTGTGCGCGTCGCTGCTGATAATGAAATCGACTGCATAATTCGCCATTACTTTCAAGTCCTCAAGGTTCGGTCTTCTATGTCTCGCATTTATTTCTATCAAAGTACCCGTCTGCTCGCACGCCTTAGCTATCTCCTCGATATCGATGAATGCTTTGTCGCCCGGATGGGTGATGATTTTAATCTTATTGTTATGCAAAGCTCTAAGCGCAAGCTCCGTATTCTTCCTCTTCATCTTATCTTTCCAGCTTTGAGGAACAGGAAGTTTGAATGTGATCCAATTGGCTATCATTCCGCACCTTGGCACTCCATAGTGATAACCAGCATTGATAAAGTCGTAATCCTTGATATCTTCAGGCGATACGTCCAGTCCATTCGGGCTATCCATTATATTCGCTTCGACACCAAGAGATACCTTTATATCTGGGAATCTCGCCTCAGCTTCGGCAATATCCCTTCTCATATCAGGAATTTTCTTCGGATCGAGACCATACAATTCTTTCGGTCCATGGTCGGTTATAGCGACTTCATCAAGACCGCAATTTACCGCCGCCTCGACATTCTCCATAATCGTTCCCTTTGCATGAAGGTAAAAACCCACACGTGAATAACGCGTATGGGTATGTAAATCCTTGTTTATTCTGTATTTATTTTTAATTTCTTCTATTGTCATAATATTTTGATTTTTATAATAATTTCCTTATTAAAGGCTGCAATTGATCAGCCTGACCTCTGGTTCGAGCATTATCTCTGTCTTTTCAAATACTACTTTTCTAACATGTCTCATCAATTCCAAAACATCTTCTGCTTTTGCATTTCCCACGTTAACTACAAAGCCTGAGTGCTTTTCCGAAACCTGTGCATCTCCGACCCTGTATCCTTTGAGCCCCGATTCCTCAATCAGTGCTGCCGCATATCCTGTAACTGGTCTTTTGAAGGTGCTTCCTGCACTCGGCAAATTCACTGGCTGTTTGGAGTTACGTTTCTTCTGAAGCTCGGCGACTCTTCCCGCAACTTCTTCGGGATCATCCTCTTTCAGCTGAAGTGTCGTCTCAAGCACGACATAACCGCTTTCCTGAAGCTTGCTATGCCTATACGAGAATTCCATCTCCTCGTTACTGTAGGTCACAACTTCCGCACCGTCAGGTGACATGAGTTTTGCCGATTTAACGATATCCTTCATCTCACCGCCATAAGCTCCAGCATTCATAAACAAAGCTCCGCCTATGCTTCCTGGGATACCGCTCGCAAACTCCATCCCAGCAAGACCTCTCTCCGTCACAAAAGCACTGGTTCCCGAAAGGTATTTTGCTCCTCCGACTTTGACCTGTGTGCAATCTTCTTCCTCTACGAAAATACCGTTAAAATCTCCGTCCAGCTTAATCATAATTCCCGGATATCCTTCGTCTGCAACGAGAAAATTCGAACCGTTTCCGATAATTATGTGTTCCGCTTTCATATCTGTTACCGTTCCAAGTACTGATCTAAGTTCGTCCTCTGTGTGTACCAGAACAAGTGCATCGGCAGGGCCCCCAATGCGAAAAGACGTATGCTTTGACATCGGCTCATTCACAAGAACCCTCTCCGAAGGTATTAATTTCTGTATAAGGCTAACAGTTATATTTTCTGCCATTTATTTATCGTCCTTTTCCGACTTCTCCCCGTCCGCTGATTTCTTATCGTCTTTTGAGTTCTTCTCTTCAGCTGCTTTCTCGGACTTAGTATTAGAAGCCTTCTTCTTTTCTATGCTTTTATTGCCAAAATTCAGCAAGCTTTTCTTGTCATCTTTGGGCTTATTTAAATTGACCTCGCTCGAATCTATCCCAAACTGATCCAATGAGAAATAGTCGGTTGTCTTAGTATCCTTCTCTTTTCTCCTGAGGCTCTTAATTGTGATCTTGTCGATATATCTATATATTACTGCGAAGACCGGTACGCCAAGCGCCATTCCAGTAAATCCGAACAGGCCTCCACCTATAAGAACGGAGAGCAAAACCCAGAAACTGCTTATTCCGACTGCTTCGCCTACGATCTTCGGATCGATGATATTAGCGTCAATTTGCTGAACCACGATTACCATGATAACAAACTGCAGTGCCACTGTCGGATCTTCCAGCATCAGGATAAGGAAGGACGGAATCGCTCCGATAAACGGTCCAAAGAACGGTACCATATTCGATAGTCCTACGATCACACCTATCATCGGTGCAAAAGGCATGCGTAGCAATGTCATTGCCGAGAAAGTAAGAATTCCAACTATGAAGGAGTCTATAATTCTTCCAACGATGAATCCGATGAATGTCTCGTTGACTATGTCTGAGAATTCGAACAAGGATTCCTGTCTCTTCTTGCTGCAGGTCGCTTCTACGAGTTTTCTACAAATCGCGAACAGCCTCTCTTTATAGTTGAGCAGGTATATCATGATGATTATTCCAACAACAAAATTCGCAACGTATTTAACAGCCGTAATTACGCCCGACGAAATAGCTCCCGCTATACTTGCCGCATTGCCTTGAAGTACGTTTTCTCTGATCCATTCAACGATATCCGCCGTGCCTGCATTAGCAATATTATCTATCCACTTTGCCAGCTGAGGGAATCTCGAGAAATTGGTTTTTAACCAAGAAGACAATCCCGTTAGCCTTTCCGGCAATGTGTTCATCAGATTCACGCTGCTTTCCACAACTTGCGGAACGAAGAAATATATGAGAAGGGAAATCAATCCGACTACGATAAAAGCACATACTACGGATGCAAAAGCCCTTGCAACTGTAAGGATTTTCCTCTTTTCTTCGCCGTCAACCTCGACCTGATCTTCAGGACCTCTAACGATTTGTGTCCCTATGACGGTGGTCGTTCCCTTCTGTGCATTTGCGAACATCTTGGCATACATGACTTTTACAATCTTGTTGTATACCGGGCAAAGCAGAAAAGCCAAAATGATACCTATATAAATAGGTACCAGCGTTTTGTTTAATGTTTCAAAACCTACCGCAAACTTTGTCTCTCTGATCCAGTTGTGAAAGATGATGAGAATTCCTCCACAAGCCGTCATGGCGATTGCCGCTTTCCAGTAAGTGCTATCTTTTAATCTTCTGAACATAGTATTTCCTCCAACACCGCGATTTTTCACCGTGCGCTATAATTTCTTTTTATATTTCAGTTCCTATTTTAGTCAATCCTCTCGAGTACATATGCATTCATGTTTCGGCGTCCCCATTGTATGCACTGACTATGAGAGCTCATGTATAAGTCGACTACATTTCCGTTGACCGCACCGCCTGTGTCATTCGCATACGCATATCCGTATCCTTCGATCCACATTTCGGACCTATAACTTACAAAGCTCGGATCTACCGCGCATGTACCGACGTGAACGGTTTCTCCCAAAGAGCCCCTCGCTCCTAGTCCTGCCGTATAAGCTGTCGTATTTGCCACGAAAGTACGAACTACTCTGAATGTACCCTTATCTCCAGTCGCAGATGTTCCCAGTCGTAGAGCATTGTCTTGAGGCTTCTTGATCCACTTCTTAACCTTCCGGTCTGTGTTAACCTTCTTGCCGTTAACGTATTTCTTGGTATATGTGAAGATTCCTTCTCCGTCTTTGCCCTCTGTCGTCTCCTGGACTCCCGAGGTAAGCGACGGATCGAGAACGACCTTGCTCTCCGCTTTGACTTTCTCCGTCTTCTCCGCAACCTTGTAGTGAACTTCATCGACACGAATCTTGGATTTTTCGTTTACCCACTTGCCGAGGGACGGCTTAATCTCATCGTTCTTATCGTACTCTATATCATTAAATGCCAGATTGTCTTTAACCGTGCCAGGCACCAGCCAGAAAGTCTGAGTCTCGCCTCCGATTACGGCCCTCGTTTCTTTAGCGTGCATGACGGTTATAGTCATGTGGTTTGAAATAGGTTTGTCTTTGTGATAGTTGAACACATCCGTCTTCAAAACATCAGAATTTTTGAATATTCTATCCTTTTTCGACAGCTCCTTCTTGAGCTCACCGACAGTCCTTGCCTTCGTGCTGTAGTTAGCCTCTTCAGTAGCTCCATAAGTCTTGTATATGAGGCTGATATCCTTCGGAACAAGATAATCGAAGGCCTGCCATCCCGCAATAGCGATGAGCATCGCTAGAGTAGCTGCCAGCACGCCCCTATGTCTATCCTTAAGGAAGAATCTTCCGACCCCCGTCTTAGGAGTATAGGCAGGCTTAAGGTATTTCGACGGTGAAACAAGTGCCTCTGGAAGCGGTGCAGGCTCCTTAACCTCAGGTTCCTCCTCAGCTTCGGCCTCTTCCGTTTTAGCCTCTACCTCTTCGGCTTCGGTCTCTACTTCTTCGGATTTAGCTTCTTCGAGTTCAGGATCCTCAGTCATTTCTTCCGCGGTATCCGTTTCGGTTGCTGCTACGTCCTCAGCGACAGCTTCAAGCTCCTCAACTTCTACGTCTTCCTCAACTTCGGTTTCAGCCTCGATTTCTGTCTCAGATTCCTCCATAAGCTCTTCTTCAACAACCTCGGTCTCAGTCTCTGTTTCAGTTGCTTCTTCAACAACCTCTTCTGTATCGAGCGTCTCCGTTTCAACTGTTTCTTCAGCGACAGCTTCAGGCTCCTCAACTTCAGGTTCAGTCTCGATTTCCTCAACAACCGCTTCGGCCTCGAGTTCCTCAGTCGCTTTCAGCTTTTCGGCTGGGCTTTCCAGTTCTTCGGCTGAGGCTTCTGCAACAGGGGCATTCGATTCTGTAGCTGGGGCTGCGGTCGCTACTTCTTCGCTCGGAAAGTCCTTCCAAACAAAGTGAGAGCCTGATCTCATTTCGATTTCCAGCTCTTCGGCAGCAGCTTCATAATCAAAATCGGGAGCGATCCTGTTTGCAGCTTCTTCTACCTCTTTCTCGTCGACATCGAGGATTTTCTTAATTTTTTTCTTTACCTCTTCTTTATCGGCTTCGATTGCGTCGATAATAGAATCCTCTTCCTCAACGAGCTTGATCTCCGTCTCAAAATCAAAATCCGGAGCGAGTGTCTTTGCCGCTTCTTCGAGTTCGTTTGCCTTCTTGACAAGGAGTTCTTTGATCTTCTCTTTGTCTTTTTCTCTTTGCTTCTTATTAGCAGGTTTTTTACTGCTCTTTTTATTCATTTTATCTTTAGCCATAGTTGTTATGATATTATCACAGACCGCTGTATATATTCAAATTTCATTGCATTTAAAATCCTCCCTTTTGCAGTCTTTCGTAGCTCGGGAGGATGTTTTCTATTTGCTCTTCTCTTTTGCAAGCAGGGCAGCTCCGTATGCGCCTGCATATCTTCCATTAGGCATCGGTATTACTTTCTTACCCAGCTTCTTGGAAAGTAAGGAGGCAAAGAAATCATTATTGCTGAATCCGCCTGTGATAATAATAGTATCTTGAAGTTCCTTCACATGTAGTTTCTCCGATGTACATATCAGCAAGTCTGTAGAATGGGCATGTCTTTTCAAATCTTGCTCCGAGCATTGCCTTGATCAGCGGACATGTGTTTGCAGGAAGATATTTCTCTCCACCAGGTACCCAGAACTGCGAACCTGCACAAAGACCTGTTGCAATTCCGCCTGCTGCGAAAATTACTTCATCAGGTACGTAAGCGCAAAATGTTCCGAAAACCTTACCGCCGTTTTTTCTGAATTCAACGAGTTCGCTTGGTCTCAATCCGTGTACATCTGCCAGAACCATATCGAAGTAGTCCATTGCCTCTGGTCTATTTTTCTGTGTCAAAAAAACATCCCCAATAGCACCCGGAAGCACTTCACAAAGGACGTCATGCTGTTCCAAATCCATACCGAGCTCTGCCCACATTTTTTGATTATCTGCCATAATACTTTCTCCTCTTTTCCCAAAATATAGCCCAGCATTGTGAAAGTATCATTCTTTCCCCTCTGCTGGGCCTCTATGTCTATTAATTTTAATCTGTGGGACGAGGTTTTGAAAATTGATAGTATTTATAAGCTCGAAAAGGTTATAGGTATTATCTATAATCTCGGACTGTGCATTATCGCTTATCCTATCGTTATGGCGTTCCTCTTTATCTTGCCTGTGCTTGTTTTTTCAAAAGGCTCGGAAGTTATAAAGACTTCTTTAATCCTCTTGTACTTCGGAATATCGTTGTTAATTTTCTCAATCTCGGCTTCGATTATCGATTGAATATCGTCGCCTTCGTTGAACTTCGTCTCGTCATATACGATTTTGGTAACGAGTCTGTAGTCCTCTTCCTGCTCTTGCCCAAGCACAACGTTTTCAACTACATAAGGAATGTCGCTGATCAGAATTTCAATCTCTTCAGGATAGATGTTCTTACCGTTCTTGAGGACGATAACATTCTTCTTCCTTCCATGGATTGTGATAAATCCTTCCTTATCCATGCTAGCGTAGTCACCTGTATTGAAATATCCGTCTATGAAAACTTCCTTGTTCAGTTCATCGTTATCCATATATCCGCTCATAACGTTCGGTCCTTTGACAAGTAGTTCTCCTACTCCATTTTCGTCAGGATCGGCAATCTTAACTTCTACAAGTGGCATAGGAAGCCCTACCGTTCCCGGCTTGCATGTTGTCGGGTTTTCCCCAGCTATTGTAGGAGCTGTTTCTGTAAGTCCATATCCCTGATATCCGCAAATACCAAAATCGTTGATATACGAAATTATATCTAGGCTGAGAGGCGCCGCTCCGCTGATGAGAAGTCTAAGATGACCTCCGAGAGCTTCCCTAATCTCCTTGAATATGATAGGTCTAAGGTCTATACCGAACTTCAGGAAGAAACGGGCGATTTTTCTGCCCTTCTCTAGCTTTGCACGCTTTCCTTGCTGATCCGCACTTTTCAGAACCTTGGTTATCATGGATTCTATTATAAGTGGAACGCAGAAGAATGTGCTGACTTTGTATTCCTTGAGCTCTTTCTGGAAATACTTGATTCCGCTACAAAATGCGCTTGTAGTTCCATGGCTGAGCAGGAAAGAAACTCCTGTCGAAC
>CAYFWG010000033.1:6219-10653 GCA_964346775.1 uncultured Mogibacterium sp. | reverse complement strand
ATATTATGATAATGAATTCGGATATACATGCAATATGCTTAGACTTATAGGATATATGGCTAAAGTAGATCATAAATAAGATATTTGATATTGATGAGTGCCGTACATCCTTGTGCGGCACATTTTTATGAGGAGAATTAGACAGATGAAAAAAACAGTAGAAGATATCAATTGGTCCGGAAAGACCGCTGTTATGAGGTGTGATTTTAACGTTCCTCTCAAAGACGGAGTGATATCGGATGATACCAGGATAAAGGCTCATTTAGGCAGACCTAAAGGCAAGCCTGTAAAGGAAATGAGCCTTAGACCTGTCGCTGTAAGACTTGGTGAATATCTCAATAAAAAAGTTATCTTTTCAGCCTCAGATAATGTAGTTGATGAAAAAGTCAAAGAATCATCAAAAGAACTTCAACCTGGTGATGTAATGTTAATTGAGAACGTTAGATATCGTCCTGAAGAAGAAAAAAACGATCCGGGATTTGCAAAGGATCTTTCTGAGCTTGGAGATGTTTTTGTACAGGAGGCCTTTGGTACAGCTCATCGTGCTCATGCTTCTACAACTGGAATTGCAGACTATATTCCTGCCGTATCCGGATATCTGATAGACAAAGAACTTAGATTTCTCGGCAAAGCGTTGACATCTCCTGACAGACCTTTTGCTGCAATTATGGGCGGAGCCAAAGTTGCAGATAAAATACCCGTAATCACCAATCTTCTAGACAAGGTTGATATTCTCATTATAGGTGGAGGTATGCTCTTTACTTTCCTAAAGGCCCAAGGGTACTCTATCGGAAAGTCGCTTTTGGACGAGGAAGGTCTTCCTTTGGCAGGAGAAATACTGAAAAAAGCTGAAGAAAAAGGCGTAAAACTTCTTCTTCCTGTAGATGTAGTGTGCTCGGATAGCTTTTCGAACGATTCAGATTTTGAAACATATCCTATCGATTCGATTCCGGAAAACAGAATGGGAATGGATATAGGAGATAGAACTATAGAGTTGTTCAGCGAAGCTTTGAAGACGGCTAAGACTGTAGTTTGGAATGGACCAATGGGAGTTTGCGAAATGAGTAATTTTGAGAAAGGCACAAGATCTATAGCAGAATGTCTAGCACAACTTGACGCAGTAACTATAATTGGCGGAGGAGACAGTGCAGCTGCTGTTAAACAGTTCGGTTTGGACGACAAGATGACACATATCAGTACTGGCGGTGGAGCAAGCCTTGAATATCTTGAGGGTAAGACCTTGCCAGGTATAGCAGTTATTGAGACAGTTTAGGTTTCCTAAAGGAATGAGGATAATATTATGAGTAGATTTCTAATAGCAGGAAATTGGAAGATGAATAAGACGGCAATGGAAGCTGTGGAATTTGCCAAAGAGTTAAAGGCTATGGAGCTCGATAACGAAAAAGATATTGCAGTATTAGCTCCTTTTACACATCTTTTCTCTCTTGCCAACGTATTTGACGGTAGCGAAATTAAATTTGGAGCCCAAAATGTTCATTTCGAACAATCCGGAGCCTATACAGGTGAAATTTCGGTCGATATGCTCAAAGAGACAGGTTCAGATTATTGCATAGTTGGACACTCTGAGAGAAGAGAGCTTTTTAACGAAACCGATTCTACAGTTAATCTTAAACTCAAAAGTCTTTTGCCATCCGGTATTATTCCCATCTTATGTGTTGGCGAGTCTCTGGAAACTAGAGAAAAAAATGCAGAAAGAGATTTTGTAAAGCAGCAGCTTTTTGGAGCTTTTGAAGGTATAGATAAATCAGACGTCGATAGAATTGTAATTGCATATGAACCTATATGGGCAATCGGAACAGGGAAGACGGCAAGCCCTGAACAAGCCGAGGAGATGTGCGCCTTTATAAGACAAACTGTCGGAAACCTCTATAATGATCTTTCCCTTGCTAAAGAAATTCTTATTCTTTATGGCGGAAGCATGAAACCTGGAAATGCTGAAGAATTGCTTAACAAGAAGAATATCAATGGAGGTTTGATCGGCGGCGCGAGTTTGAAAGTCGACGACTTTGCTGGAATTGCAAAGATTGCATCTACAATTAGCAAGTAGAGTTATAATAATCATCATCCGAAAAAATTGACACAAATATTCTTGAATGCTATAGTTAAGTGTTAGATTATAATTTTTATGGGCATATAGATTCCCATAAAACCAACATTTAGGAGGAAAAAATGCGTACAGCTTTAATGGTTACTATTTTAATAGCCAGTATAGTTCTTATTATCAGTATATTGTTGCAATCGAGCAACAGCGACGGATTGTCGGGTTCTATTGCAGGTGGAGCTGAGCAGCTCTTCGGAAAAAAGAAAAGTAGGGGATATGACTCTATTCTTGCAAAGATTACAACCATTTGTGCAGTTGTTTATATTGTAGTTGCATTAGCGATTGTTGCTGTTTTCAATTAATTAATTATAAACGATTAGCAGAGGTTTGTTTTTATGTCTAAAATCTTAATTTTTATTTGTTCAATCATATCTATTCTCTTTGCTCTCATGCTATCTGCATGGATACAGAGAAAGACTTCAAATGAAAGCGATATCTTAAAAGCTTTCCATAACATGATTCGTAAGAAAGCTTCAGATTTCATCAAAGCTGAATACATCGTTCTTTTGGCAACATCTATTCCTGTTGCAATTATATTAGGCTTCTTTGTCGGATGGCCAGGAGCCATATTTTTTGGTGTCGGCGTTCTGCTTTCACTACCAATAATTGTATTCGGCATTCACACTTCTAACGTAGGAACAATTAAAGCTTCCAAGAACATAAACAACGGGAATTTCCCGTCTGCTTTACGTGTATCTTTCAGATCTGGAAGTGTGATGGGATTCTATATTTCTGGTTTTGGACTTCTTGCCTTTGCAGTGATTTTTCTTTTCTTTAATTTCATTTTCATCAGCAAATATATTATGTGTTATGCACTCGGTGCCGTTTTCGTTTCCCTTTTCATAAGTGTTAGCGGAAGAACCTATTCTAAAGCATCTAATTTGTATTACGACGATGAATCAGTCGATAACACTGGTGCAATTGCGGGTGCAGGAGCAGATTATTACGCATTGTTTGTTTTTGCTGTTGCTTCAGCAATATCTTTAGCTGATGTAGCTGTAAATACTGGAGGAGTTACTTCTACATTTACCAGCGTTTCTTCTTCGTTATTCCCATTATCAGTTGCAGGAATTGGGATTATTTCCTCTCTTTTCCTCTCCTTGTTGTATAGGGGTACAAACAAGAAAAATAATGCAAGAGACATTAACCTGATCAATTTCATCAATGGTCTAATTGTCGTGTTAGGAGCTACATATTTAAGCAATAACCTTATGCAATCTTATCGATATGCATTTGCAGTAGGTTCGGGAATTGCTGCAGGAGTTTTGATTGGAATAATAACTGAACACTTTGCTTATGATAATCTTAAATTTACGAGAAAATATGATAGATTAAGAGATAAATTTGAAGAAACTTCTACCATCCGAGAGGTAACTATGGGTGGACAAGCCACAGTAGCTATTACTCTTGTATTGTGTACAGGTCTTGTAGTTGCATATAATTTTGCAAATATTTATGGAGTTGCATTATCGGCAGTTGGATTTTTGTCTTTATCAGGATCAGTTATCGCTCCCGAAATCTTCTCTTCAGTAATCTCTAATGTATCAAGACTTACTAAGTCTGATGAAAATGAAGATGAAAGAGGAATTGACCTCTTACTCGAACAGGTTCAACTCAAAGTTTCGGCTGTAAGTAGAGGCTATTTACAGACTGCGATGAGTCTCGTCAGTGTATCAGGTGTCCTCTTGATGATTTATTTAACAAAAAATCTCACAATGGATTTCGTTACTCAGTTTGTTATGGCTGGAATATTTACAGGTGCGATGATCGCTTACTTCTACACATCGATTCTTTCAAATTCCGTGCTTTTGATTGCAAACTATGACACATCAAAATCAGAAAAAGAAGCTTTTTATGACAGAATTTCTGTTTCAATAAAAGGTTTAATTATAATAACTTTATTTGCAACCGTAGGACCAATAGGGATAGGTATACTATTCGGTTTAAACTTCCTGATTGGAACTTTATTTGGAATGATTCTAATGGGATTCCTTTTGAATTCCTTTTTCGATAATTCCGGAAGAAAATATCAAAATGTATCAGGAATATCGTTGAATTCGATAATTTGCGTAATGGTAATCGTTTCGGTAACATTTGCATCATTATTGATGGAACACGGCAGTTTCTTCTTGAGATAATGTTATAAATAATTATATTTTATTACCTGAATAAATTGTATTTAATCGGCTCAGGTATGAGTCGATTTTTAATAGGAGGATAGAGTGAAAGCCTATAAACATAAGATATTCGTAATAAATCCTGGATCTACATCCACCAAAGTTGCCCTATTCAAGGACGACAATAAAGTTTTG
>CAYFWG010000033.1:0-6209 GCA_964346775.1 uncultured Mogibacterium sp. | reverse complement strand
AGACCTCAGTATCTCACGATGCTAAGGAACTTAATTCTTTTCCAACTATTAATGATCAACTTGAATACAGGTTGAATGTAGTTAAGAAGTTCATCGAAGATAATAATATCGATCTGTCAGATTTAGATGCGGTTGTAGGTAGAGGTGGGAGTTGCTATCCCGTTCAAAGCGGAACTTATGAAGTAACAGACAACCTTATAGAAGACATTCGTAATGCTGTAGGCGGTATAATTCATCCTTCAAATCTCGGAGTACAGCTCGGAAAGCGAATACAAGATCACTTTGGCGGAAGACTATTCATGGTCGACCCTATCTGTGTCGATGAATATTCCGATGTAGCACGTATCACAGGAGTTAAGGGTATAGAAAGAAAAGCGATCTCACATGCCCTTAACCTTAGAGGTACAGCTATGAAGCACTGTAAGAAAAATAATATGGAGTACAAGGATGCTCGTCTTGTTGTAGCTCATATAGATGGCGGAATAACTATTGCCGCACACGAATATGGTAAGATGATCGATTGTAATGACGGTGCTGGTGGAGAAGGTCCATTTACAGCAACAAGAACAGGATCACTTCCTATTCTCGGTGTCCTCGACTATCTTAAGGATCATTCTCCAGATGATATGCGCCTGCTTTGTGCAGGAAGAGGAGGATTCGTATCGCATTTCGGTACATCAGACGCTGATGTTGTTTATCAAAAAGCGGTAGATGGTCACCCTGAAGAAGCTCTTGTATGGGAAGCTCTTGGGTATAATATTGTAAAATATATAGGCTCGATGTCTACTGTGTTATGTGGAAAAGTTGACGGAATAATATTGACTGGAAGATATACAAGATTTAACAGTCTTATGCGATATATAAAAGAAGGCGTTGAGTGGATTGCTCCTGTTTACATATATGAAAACGAAGTAGAGCATGAAGCCATGGCAGCAGGTGCTTTAAGGGTATTAAACGGAATTGAAGAACCTAAGATATATAAGGGTAAGAATATAAAATAAAATATCTTGTTATTTAATAATACAGAGTGATATTATGAATAATCTGAAATTCAAAATTGTCAAGGAGGACAAAAGATGTTGGATAAGCTTGACCGTATTTGTCAGGAAGGTCTAGAAAGCATTAAAAATGCTGCTAATCTGAATGATTTAGAAAGCGTAAGGAAGGACCTTACGGGCAAGAAAAGTGCACTACAAGAGGTTCTGAAAAGTCTCGGCGGACTGGAACCTGAATCTAGAAAAACTGTAGGAATGAAAGCAAATGAAATTAAAAATGCTTTTGCAGAAAAGATTAAAGAAAGAGAAGGGGAAATAGTAAACACCGCTTCCTTTGTTGAGGGAGAGATTGATTTAACTCTTCCAGGTATTCAAGTTAACCAAGGCAGCCTCCATCCTATAACACAGATGTGCTACGACCTGAATGATGCATTCAGATCTTTAGGTTTTGAAATATATAGCGAAGACGATATAAGTAGCGAGAAATTCGCTTTTGATAATCTAAACTTTGCCGCAGATCATCCCGCAAGACAGTCTATGGACACATATTGGATCGATGGTACTGAAGAGAAAAGCGGAGCAGAAAGGCTTTGTCTTAGGCCTCATTTAACAGGCGGATCTGTGCGTTATTTGCTCGAAAAAGGTGCTCCAGCTAGATTCGTTTACCCAGGAAGGGTTTATAGAAATGAAAATACCGATGCAAGGCACGAGAGAGCATTCTTCCAATACGAGGCTCTTATAGTTGATAAAGATATCTCGTTTAGTTCAGGACGAGTTATGATAGAAGCTATTTTAGAAAAAGTCTTCGGTCGCAAAGTAAAGACTAGGATGAGAGAAGGCTTCTTCCCGTTTACCGAACCAGGTTATGAAATCGACATGGAATGTCTCGTATGTGGTGGAGAAGGTTGCAGAGTTTGTAATCAAAACGGCTGGATAGAGGTAATGCCAGGCGGAGTAATACATCCAAACGTTCTCAGATCGGCTAATCTCGATCCAGAAATATGGACAGGTTTCTATACAAATATCGGGTTAGATAGACTTGTAATGATGAGATACGGTGTTGACGATGTCAGGCTCTTCCATAGTGGAGATCTCAGATTCCTCAAACAGTTCAAATAAGGGAGTGCATTTATGAATATTTCACTTAATTTAATAAAAAAATATATAGATTTACCTGCAGATCTTAAACCTGAGCAGATTGCCTATGATCTTACAATGAGGACTGTTGAAGTTGAAGATATAATTAAAACTTCGGATAAGTTCTATAATATCGTCGTAGGAGAAATCAAAGAAGTTCTCAAACACCCAAACGCTGACGCCTTGACGATATGCATGGTCGATTGTGGGCTTGAGGAAGTTAAACAAATTGTATGTGGAGGAACAAACCTTCACGTCGGTCATAAGGTTTGCGTTTCAATGCCTGGAGCGAAGGTAGTATGGCATGGAGAAGGCGAACCTGTCACAATTAAAGAATCTAAATTGAGAGGCGAGAAATCCTTCGGTATGATATGCGCTGCAGCTGAAGTATACCTTAACGATTACTTTGGAAATCCAGATGAAAAAATAATCGTAGATTTTACAGAGCTAGGTGCTCCATGTGAAGTAGGGCAAAATGTGTCCGAACTTGTAGGAATGGACGATACAATACTTGAAGTTGATAATAAATCTTTGAGTAACAGACCTGACCTATGGGGACATTACGGTATTGCTAGAGAACTTGCCGCTATTTATAAGTTGCCGTTCAAACAGCTGCCAATAAGTATTCCTGAAAATCTACCTGTATATCCTGTAGACATTGAAGCACCTGAACAGTGTTACAGATATTGTGCAACAAAAATCGAAAATGTGTATATAAAAGAATCTCCAGCATGGATGAAGACGCTTATCACAAATGCCGGAATGCGTCCTATAAACGCAATTGTCGATATAACTAATTATGTCATGCTTGCAACTGGACAACCTCTTCATGCATTTGACAGTTCCCATGTAGAAGGAGATAAGATAATTGTCAGAAGTGCAGAAGAAGGCGAAAAGCTCTTACTTCTCGATAATTTGGACCTGGATCTTTCAAAAGGAGATCCCGTTATATGCGATACGGTAGAGCCTATGGCTCTTGCAGGTATTAAGGGAGGGAAAAAGGACTCGATTCTAAGCGATACAACGGATGTTCTCTTAGAAGCTGCATCTTTTGCTGCAACAGGAATAAGAAAGACAACGAAGCGATTTGATGAAAAAACCGATTCATCCATAAGATATGAGAAGGGAATTGACACTCAAAGGGTCGACCTTGGTCTGTCTCTTGCTCTAAGTTTGTTTAAAGAGATATATCCTGAATGCAAAATATCAGCATTTGGTGAAGCCTATCCATATTCTACAGAAAACGTCAAAATTGATATTTCGCAAGATTTCCTCGACATTCGTCTGGGAACGACAATTTCAGAAAATGAAATTCAAGACATCCTAACCAGACTTGGATACCTTGTAGAATACAGTGATGGTATTTATCATTGCACTGTTCCTACATGGAGATCAACCGGAGATGTCTCAATTAAAGATGATATACTTGGTGATATTGCAAGGTTGATAGGTTATGAGTATTTTGAGACGAAGACTCTGCCTGTAAACTACGATCATTCAATTAATCAAACAGACTATAATTTGTCTAGAAATATCAAAGAATATCTGTCTTTCAGATGTGGATTTTATGAAGCGTTTACATATCCTTGGGTTGAAGAGAAGTTTTTAAGAGCTGCAAAACTTGATCTTAACAAGGCTATAAAACTTTCAACTCCACCATCGCCTGAGACAGCATATTTGAGATCTTCGCTTATTCCTGGTATGTTGGATATAATAGATAAGAATTCCCGTAATTTCGATGAATTCAGCGTATTTGAAGCTGCCCAGGTATTTGAAAAGGGTGAGTATCATCCTTCATGCGACGAAGAAACTCTTCCTATTCACAAGAATTTGGTTTCTGGCGTAATTGTTGGAAACAACCTTAACGAAATCTTTTTCAAAGTAAAAGGTGTGATCGAAGGTTTACCTGGATATTGTCAATGTGAACCAATCGAATTTTCTCGCGAATCTCAGCCTTCATGGGCAGATACCAAGGTATGGCTAAATATTTCTTCAAGTAACGATATAATCGGAGATATAGGTCTTATTTCACTTGCTGCTCTAAGCGATTCAGGGATTAAAAATGTGAAAGCGGCAGCTTTTGAGTTTAATGTTGATAAGCTTATACCTTATCCTTCAAGAACAAACAAATTTGCTCATTTACCCACTTATCCGTTAGTCGAGCAAGATCTCTCACTAGTGGTTGATGAATCTATGACTTGGGAAGAAATAAAAAATGCTATAAAATATATGGTAAAGGAAATTGAGTTTAAAGAAGAATATAGAGGCGAACAAATTCCTGAAGGAAAGAAATCCATCATGCTCAGCCTCAAAATCGGAAATGACGACTCAACCATGACAACAAAACAGATCGAAAAGAAGATGAATGGCATTATTAAGATGCTGAAAAACAAGTGTAATGCAGAGTTAAGGTGATACAGGAGAATTCTCTATGCCACAGTATGATAACAATAAATATATAGTTTCTGATAATCCACAATTGATAATTCAGAAGTGCAGAAACCACTCGAAGGGAACACTAAAAAAATTTCTCATAGGTTTTTGTGTTCTATATATTTTCATGAACTGGGTACCTGAAATTCTTGGATTAGTATACACAAAATCATATTTCGACGTCGTTTCACAATTCGTTCAAATCGATCCGAAGCTCATGGTAAGCTTGCCCAAAACTCCCGTGATTCTATATATTTATGCCTTTGTTTTCAACGGAGTTTTCAAACTGGGTGAAGCATTATATACCCTGACTTACGTCAGGAACAAACGAGTTGAATATGTTGCTATGGTAGAAAGCTTTAAATTCTTCTTTAAAGCAATGCTGCTATATATTGTTCAACTATTTATTATAAGCATATGGACGATGCTCTTTATCATACCAGGATTAGTAGCAGCGCTAAACTTCTCGCAAGCATTCTTTATACTTGCAGACGATCCGAAGAAGGGCGTTTTTAGGGTTCTATTTGAAAGCAAAATAATGATGCTTGGGAATAGGATGAATTATTTAATCTTTATTTTAAACTATGCTCCATACTTATTTCTGGGTTATACACCGTCAATTTTAGTTTCATGGATACCCGGAATAAGTGCTTCGAATCCTTTCGGACTTATGATTTTCCTTATTTCATCTGTACCGCTATACGCTGCAAGAGGCTATCTTTCGATAGGTAGGGGAGTATATTACGAGTTATTAAAAGAAAAGGGCTTCAACAACTTTAAATATATTGGACAGGATGCTTTTAGAGAAGATAAGGTATTACAGGAAACACATTAATATACCAACTTACAAGAGATGGAGGTGTTACTATGTTCGGTAAGAAAACAGCAATTATATTTTTCTCACATCAAGGGCACACAAAAAGACTGGTAGAGAGTTTTCCAGTCGAAGAAGGTGACTTGATATATGAAATTAAACCGGCTCAAGAATACCCATCCGCATACTTTAAAACACTGCCTGTAGCCAAAGCAGAATTCAAGGGAGATATATTTCCAGAGATTTCTTCAAAACAAATAGATCTCGCGAATTATGATAATATATTACTTGGTTTTCCGATATGGTATTCCACGGCACCGAGAATTATATTTACTTTCTTGAAAGATAACGAAATGGGAGGCAAAAAGGTTTATCCATTCTGCACAAGCACTATGGGCGGAATATCTAAAGCTGTTAGCGATATAAGAAATTTCTGTCCAGATTCTGATGTTAAAAAAGGCAAAAGAATTAAGAAGTACTCTGAAGAGACTCTCAAAGGACTTCTTAACAGTTAATTATCGATTTCATATCGGCAGGCATTTCGGCTTCAACTTCAATTTCTTCACGGGTAATAGGGTGGAGAAATTTTATTTTGTAAGCATGGAGAGCCTGCCTATTTATTTTTTTTGTACTACCGTCATAAAGCTCATCGCCAACGATAGGGTGGCCGATATGAGACATATGTACTCTGATTTGATGTGTTCTCCCTGTATGAAGGGTTACCTCTACGAGACTATATTCTTTGAATCTCGATATTACATTCACCTCAGATAGGGCTTCTTTTCCGCCAACATCCATAACAGTGCGGCGTATGGAATCTTGAGAAGGAC
>CAYFWG010000032.1:8339-10814 GCA_964346775.1 uncultured Mogibacterium sp. | reverse complement strand
CTCTTGTCATGTCGGTTTCGATGTTAGCTCCCATGACGTGTCCGGGGTTTTGCATATAGTAGTTCGCGAAGACGTCTACCATCCTAAGCAACATATATAGGGCGGTAATCTTCACAACTAGGTTGATAGTCAGATTTGCCGGATCCAGGTTAACGGTGTCGGTTATGAATCTGATTATCAAAGGCAGAACCAGGTCGCATACGCTCGTAAATGCCGCACAAAGCAAATCGAAAATCAATATCTTCCTGTACGGTTTGAAGTACGGATAGAAGCGTTTGATGAGGTAACTTTGTTTGATCTTAGCTTCCTGCATTACTCGCCTCCTCCCATTCTCGACACTTTGCCCATATTCCATATGCGCGCAGCTGTTTCTGCAGCTTCTTCTCTTTCTTCTTCTCCCTTGTATTCGAAGGTCGCTGTTTGAGATCCGCAATCAGCGCAAACAACGTACCATCCACTTTTGTTTTCTTCTTCCAGCACGCCTGTTCCTGAACAGAACGGGCAACATTCTACGTTAATATCTTTAAATATATCCAAATCAATTTCCTCTCTTTCTACTATTATAATAACATTTATAACAACATTATTTCTTTGTAATACCGTACTCTCTTAAGATCCTCAATATCAGTTCCGTAGAACCCTCTACTCCGTAAACTGATGTATTTATACACACGTCGTAATTGCTCGTAGCTCCCCACTCTTTGTTCGTATAGTACTTATACATACTTTCGTGGGCATAATCCGCATCCATTAACTTCTTTCTCGCGGCATTGTAGCTTAGGTTCTTGAGCTTCATGGTGCGCTTGATTCTTTCCTTGATCGGCGCTGTTATAAATATGCTGACATGAGGAATCATCGCATTTGACAGAACCATATCGGAGGCTCTTCCTACTATGACGACGGATTCTTTCTTTGCCATTTCGGTTATCATCTTGCTTTCCTTGAAGAATATAGCGTCCCTTGTAGGCAAACCATGGTATCTATTAACATCTTTGACCTTATCTCGAACCGCTTCTATATCATCTTTGTAGGTTGTTTTTCTCCTCTGCAGTTTCTCGATATACTCAGCCTCGTCTACAATATGTTCGCTGTCCTCACGGCTTAACATCTTCCGAAGTACATCCGCATCGAGGTAGTTAATATGAAGCCTGTCCGCAACAGCAAAAGCTATGTTCTCGCCGCCGGAAGCAAAAGTCCTGCCGATAGATATTACGATATTGTCTTCGGGTTTAAATCTCGTTAGAAGGTTGAGTGACTTCTGCCAGTTGTCTTCGGTTTCTTCATCGAGGACGAATTCTGCAAATTTTGAAAATACCTCCATGATGTGGCTGTATTCGGTGAGCCTCGCCTTCCTTATATCGGGGTCATCTATATTCCTCGCCATGTTTCCGATGAGAGCGATTTCACTTCTTATGATTTCAAGGTTTCTCGCCTCAACTAGGTTGACAATCGCATTTATACTGCTTTCCTTCTCTCCGTTAAAGACGTGTCCGAGATCTGATCCGACAGCTTCATAAACCTTCTGATCCAGATCAAATATTTCTCCAGCTAATTTATATAAATCAATCTTTTCATTCATAACGACACCTCCTATATGAAGAATATAACGGTATCAATGAGAAATACCGGCACAAGGCAAGCTATAGACCATTTCATATATCCGAAGAAGGACGGCATATTAATTCCGTTTTCCGCAGAGAGGGACTTAACCATAAAGTTCGGCGCATTACCGATATAGGTTATAGCTCCCATGAATACAGCTCCGCAGGAAATAGCCATGAGCATCTGATTAGGGACTGTTACCAAAGCAGTAGCCATTCCTTCCGAAAATCCCATTGAGCCTGCAGTTGTCAGGAATACAAGATATGTCGGTGTGTTGTCGAGGAAGCTTGATAGTGCTCCTGTTGCCCAGAACATCTGATATGCATGCGTCAATCCCAGGTTAGGGCCGACTTCTCTAAGAAGCATTAGTGCTGGCTGCATCGTAATAAAAATTCCAACAAAGAGGATTGCAACTTCTTGGATTGCATTCCATGTCATATTGTTCTTCCGTCTCAGTTCCTTGTCTGTCGTTACAAAAGACAGCCTTGCAGCGATCAAAATAATTGCGACTTCCAATACCTGTGCTATGGTAATATGAACATCACAAAGTAGTTTCAGGCTCAAGATTTCGCCTTGAGCATTTTGGAAGATCTTCATCTCAGGCATAAGTCCGCTGAAAATTACAGCTCCGACTATCATACCGATAAAGATAATATTGTGTAGGCCTCCGAATTTGAGCATCGTCCTCGGCGAACTGATGTCTGGTGCAAATCCTTGTGCGATATCGCTTCTGTATTTCTTCTTATCTATCATGTAGAACATGGTGAGTATTATTACCATATTGAGAAGAAGTACTGGAAGGATTCTCAAGCTCCATGTAAAAGGTACGCCTTGCATAAATCCTATGAGAAGCGGAGGGGCTCCGATCGGTGT
>CAYFWG010000032.1:6337-8329 GCA_964346775.1 uncultured Mogibacterium sp. | reverse complement strand
TCGATATCATCAAGGGTTCCTTCCGTGAAGGTATCCGTTATCTGTCCTTCTATGCGACTGACAGCGATGTCATCCGTATTACCGGCTATCTGGTAAAGCGTTCGGAGATCGAAAAGCTCGAGAAGTTCCTCGGCGGAATTAAGAATATGAAGAAGATCATAATATGTCCTCTGTCATGTCTCCAAGAATTCATCTTAATCATAGGTCTTATCATGAGCATGCTTGCGCCTGTCGTTCCGAATATGCTCGCAAGGAATGTGCCGAAGATCAAAAGCACTACATTAACACGAGGTGAACCTGCAAGATCTCCCTCGAAAGTTATGTTGCTGGCAACGCAGTACAGACCAAAGAGCAGAACGATGAAGACCATGTAGTCGCTGATTAGACACTCCAAGACTACGCCAACAGTTTCCGACGAGCCCAAGCCAAAAAACATCATCGATATAACAGCAATCGACCAAAAGATTACTATGAAAGCTTTGTTCTTCTCCCAGAAGTTGGGCGCCAAAATAGGTCCTATTGCTATCGAGAGCAAAATTCCCACAAAGGGAATGCACATTAAAGTTAACATTTGTATTAGCTCTTTCCTGATTAATTATCTTTTTCAATAAGTCCCAGCCTGTCCAAGACAAGCTTATATCCACCCGGACCGTAGTTCAGGCATTTATTAACTCTGCCGATCGTCGCCGAGCTGGAACCAGTCTCTTTGCTGATCTCGCTGAAGACTTCTCCATTAGTTAGAAGTCTAGCTACCTCAAGCCTGTAAGCCATGTCCTGCAATTCTTTAATCGTACATACATCTTCGAAAAAAGCCTCGCACTCGTCTTCGGTCTTCAGAGTGAGAACCGCTCGAAATAAATTATCTGGATATTTATTTTCTTTTTTATTCATTGCGTATATACCTTTCTTTTCGTATAACGGCTAAAAAATAAGTGAACCTATTTGATAGATAAGAACCGATGCTATCCATGCAATGCCACATTGTAAGAATATTACACCTAATGCAACTTTTCCGCCAAGCTCTCTTTTGATAGAAGTGATTGCCGCAACGCAAGGCGTATACAGAACGCTGAAAACCAGAAGACTCATCGCCTGGACATTGCTCATAATCGATTGAATGTCCGTGCCTGCATACAGAACATTGAGGACGGATACGACGCTTTCTTTGGCAATAAATCCGCTGATAAGCGAAACACTAATCTTCCAGTCGTTGAGACCTGCAGGTGTCAAAAGAGGAGCGATGCTTCCTCCCAGTACAGCCAGAATGCTATCTTCGTTATTAGTCGCAAAGTTAAATTGAGTGTCGAAGCTTTGCAAGAACCAGACAACAACCGTCGCTATCAGTATGATTGAGAATGCTCTTTCGATAAAATCTCTGGCGTTCTCCCACAGGAGTTGCATGACATTCTTCGGTCTCGGTATTCTGTAATTCGGAAGCTCCATGACAAACGGCACAGGTTCTCCCTTAAATATAGTCCGTTTGAAAATAAGAGCAACCAGTATTCCAACAACAATTCCCGTCAAGTACAGTCCGACCATTACTATTGCCCCGTTATTCGGGAAGAAGGCGCTGACAAAGAATGCGTATATAGGAAGTTTTGCCGAACAGCTCATAAACGGTGTCAGCAAAATAGTCATTCTCCTGTCTCTTTCACTCGGCAATGTCCTTGTCGACATTATCGCAGGTACAGTACAGCCGAAACCTATGAGAAGTGGAACTATGCTCCTTCCAGACAAACCGATCTTTCTCAGAAGTTTGTCCATAAAGAAGGCAACCCTCGCCGTGTATCCGCTGTCTTCAAGTATCGATAGGAAGAAGAAGAGGGTAACTATTATCGGCAGAAAGCTTAGAACACTGCCGACGCCTTCAAATATACCGTCTATAATAAGACCTTTTATAACATCGTTCACACCCCATCCAACAAGGTCATTCTGAACGATATTTGTCAAAACACCTATTCCGCTCGCAAGAAGATCCTGAAGCCGCGCACC
>CAYFWG010000032.1:0-6327 GCA_964346775.1 uncultured Mogibacterium sp. | reverse complement strand
CGCAAAGGTAGGAATTGCTGTGTATTTTCCCGTAAGAATTCTGTCCATCTTGTGGCTTCTTTCGAATTCCTTGCTGTGACTCGATTTCACAACACATTCCGAAGTCACCTTCTCGATAAAGGCAAACCTCATATCTGCAATCGCAGCACTTCTGTCTAGACCTCTTTCGTTCTCCATTTGGACGATTATAAGCTCAAGATTTTTCTTCTCATTTGAATCGAGATTGAGCCTCTCCAGAATCAGTTTGTCTCCCTCGATGATTTTGGTTGCGGCAAAACGAACTGGAATTCCCGCACTCATCGCCCTCGCTTCAATTAAGTGAGCCACCGCGTGCAAACAGCGGTGAACTGCTCCACCGTGGTCTTCGAGGCTGCAAAAATCCTGATCGAGGGGTTTTTCTCTATAACGCGCAATGTGAAGAGCGTGATTGACGAGTTCCTGAACGCCCTCATCTTTTGCAGCTGAAATCGGTACCGTCGGCACTCCGAGCATTTCTTCCATTCGATTGACATCTATGTAACCGCCGTTTCCATGAAGTTCGTCCATCATGTTGAGAGCAAGTATCATCGGAACACCAAGTTCGAGAAGCTGCATGGTGAGATATAAATTTCTTTCTATATTTGTCGCATCAACTATATTGATGATCGCATCTGGTTTTTCATTAAGTACAAAATCCCTCGATACGATTTCTTCACTCGAGTAAGGAGACATCGAATATATGCCGGGAAGATCGGTTATCGCTGTATTCTTGTGGCTGCGAATCACGCCTTCTTTGTGTTCAACGGTAACTCCCGGAAAGTTTCCTATTCTCTGATTGGCTCCCGTAAGGCTGTTAAACAATGTAGTTTTGCCGCTGTTCTGGTTTCCGACCAACGCAAAAGTGAGCACCTTGTCTTCAGGAAAGGGATCTCCGTCGTCCTTCCTGTGGAACCTTCCTTCTTCTCCAAGTCCGAGGTGCTCGGTTTTTCTCCTTGGTTCTCTATTTATTTTTGCTTCATCTTCGGGGCTTTCGGTTAGCGCGGGTGTGACTGTATCTATCTTCTCTACCGCGATCTTCTTAGCATCGGCAACTCTAAGTGTCAACTCATATCCGTGCACCCTTATCTCCATAGGATCTCCCATGGGTGCGAATTTGATGAGTGTAACTTCTACGCCCGGTATCAAGCCCATGTCAAGCAAATGCTGTCTTAACGCACCGCCAGCACCTACACTTGAAATCCGTGCATTCTCGCCCACCGATAATTCGTTTAAATTCATATCATTTTCTTTCTTAAAAAATGTTGTGCGTATTTATGAATATTATCTTTGTATTATTATATTTCTTGCCGGCTTTACCGTTTTGGATATTCGCATTTTTCAAAATATTGGTATCGAATGCGAATGTAAGGCTTTCCTCAATTCTATGCCTCTTAAGAGCAAGCTGTATTAGTCTGTCGAGGAGTTCCTTGTAAGGAAGTCCGACAGGTTCCCAGAGGTAGAAAGAAAGCGAACCTGGAATAGTGTTAATTTCGTTGAAATACAGTTTTCCAGTATCTACATCTATCATAAAGTCGATCCTCGAAACACCGTTACAGCCCAGGGCTTTGAACGCCTTCACAGCCATATTTCTTACTGTTTCTCTTTCTTCTTCACTAAGGTCGGCAGGTATCTTCCTTGACAAACTCGCCATACCAGAAGCCTTCCCCTTGCTTCCACCGCCTGATTTGTTCTTGCTTCCGCCGCCAGCATATTTGTCCTCGTAGCTTAGAATATCTTTAGTCGGAATAGGCTCTTCGCATTCGGAAGCGATTGCTTCATTTTCATCTCCCAGTACCGAGCAATTGATTTCTCTCAAATTTGATATTGCTCTTTCAACAAGAATCTTGGTGGCATAGGCAAATGCATCATCGACAGCTTTGACCAAAGCAGCCCTATCTGTCGCAAGACCGATTCCTACGCTAGACCCGAGGTTGACCGGCTTAATTATGACCGGATATCCGAACTCGTTTTCGATCCTATCCAGCAAAGCCTCCGTCTCGACGTAATCAGCCATCGTATATACTTTGGCATCCAGAACAGGAACACCGTACTCTTTGAGTATCGTCTTCATTATGAACTTGTCCATTCCTACAGCAGCAGATGTGACATCGGGACCTACAAAAGGCAGGCCGAGTGTTTTGAGATAGCCTTGGAGAGCGCCATCCTCAACATTTGTACCGTGTACGACGGGAAAAGCCACATCGAACTCTACGCTCTTAGGTTTCCCGAACTTCTTGCCGTTATATGGAACGAGAAGGAATTTATTAGACTCGTTAAGCATAATCACATGCTGAGATCTTGCAATCAAAGCCGGAATATTCTTGTATGCCTCGATTTTACCTATATCGCTACCGATATACATGTCGTTTGTCTTAGTCATATAAACCGGGATGACATCGTATTTGTCCGTATCCATGCTCATAATTGCCTGAATAGCGGATATGACGGAAACCTCATGTTCTACGGATTTGCCGCCGAAAATCACTGCAACTCTCGTCTTCATCTTGCACACCTCTCATCAAATAGTATTAAGTCCAATATCCATCTAGCGTTCTTCTGGTAATTGTCTATTAGCTGTATAGTAGTTATCTAGTAGTTGTCCGGCAGGTCATTCTCGAGGAGAATATACTTGTGGCCTTCTCCTTTTATCGCATATGCATGCGCTATCGCCTCTTCAACCTTAGCGAAAACTCGGCATTTGTTTTCTGGGAAGCCTGTCGAAAGCACCCCTTCTTTAATCGGAACCGTTTGCTTCTCTCCCACGAGCAAAATATAGTCGCAACATTTTGCAGCATAGGTACCGAATTTATAGTTGTATTCGTACTCTTCTTCTCCGAGCTCTATCATTCCCGGAGTTACGAGCACCCTTATCCCATCAAAGAGGGCGAGTGTTTCAACCGCCGCCTTCGAGCCAACTGGATTTGAGTTAAACGCATCGTCGATAATCGTTACATTGCCATAGTCTTTAATTTCCATCCTGTGCGGAACTGGCTTTAGCTTTCTTATTGCTATTTTCAGATCCTTGAGAGAAACTCCTAGTCTATTTGCAACAGCAATCGCGCCCATAACATTTATGACATTATGTCCTCCGATCAGCTTCATATTATATCTTTCGGATTCGCCAGAAGGTGAAAATGCCGTAAACTCTGTACCGAAACGGGAGACAGAAATATCCTTCGCATGATAGCCACCGATTCCATCGCCGATAACATCGCCGTCTTCATCGGAGAAATAATAAACCCTATCCCTATCTTTATATTCAGCGGACTTTTCCCTGATATAAGCATTGTCGCCATTGAGGAAAATCATGCCTCCATCAGGAACAGCATCGGCAAGCTCAAATTTTGTCTTAATTACATTCTCGATACCGCCAAAAGTTTCGAGGTGCTGAGGGCCGATAGATGTAATAAGCCCGTGATCTGGGTGAACTATGTCGCAAATTTCTTTGATTTCACCTACATATCTTGCCCCCATTTCGCATACGAATATTTGATGAGTCGGTCTGAGCGAGCTTCTTATGGTCTTGACGATTCCCATAGGAGTATTGTAACTCTCAGGTGTCACGAGTACATTGAAATGCTCCTGTAGCAATGTCTGAAGATAGAACTTCACACTCGTCTTTCCGTAGCTGCCAGTTACACCGATTATAATAAGATCGGGATTCGACGAGACAATTCTCTTGGCATCGTTTATATAATAATTCTTGACGTATTTTTCTATCGGCTTATTTATAATATTCGCTACCATGCCGAGGAAAATCTGAGAGCCGACGAGAAACATCATAATTCCCGCTATGCCATCAAGCCCGACGAGGAAGATGGCCAATCCCAGTGCGATAACAGTTAATACAAGTATTGTAGTAACCATACGCCTAACCCTTGTAGTAAAGACCAGCTTCTTCTTGTTGTTAATCCTGATAAGGGCTTTGTATATGACAATAATTAGTATGAGGGTAAGCCAGCATAGAATATCGACAGCTATGGTAATAACCACATTGGCATTAATAAGAGCAAGTATAATCCTCGCAAACCCCAATATAATTCCGAAGATCAAAAGCCATTGCTGCCTAATGTTCTTCTTGAGCCATCTCGTCTGCTCGCTGTTAATATATACATTGAGCTGTAGCATATGCATATTATGTCTGAGTGCCAGCCACAAAGCTGGAATCCCGAGTAATGTTGAAATAATCAGCCAAAGTATCATATATTATCCCTCAATTTTGAAAAACGCTCTCATGATTCCGCTAAATACATCAGGCTTCTCCAGGAAGGAATAGTGCCCCGTTCCTTCGAGAACGACAAGCCCTGAATTTGAAATCATCTTGTCCATAATTCTGGCATCGGCAAGAGGAGTATCCTGATCGAGATCTCCCCACACAATAAGAGTCTCCTGAGCAACCGAAGGTAGGAGATGTGTCAAATCTTCGTTGACTGCTTTGACCAGACATTGACGCATGACCGGACTTGCATTCCTGTAGTCGTCAGATCCCTGCCTGTTCTTCCAGTCGTCTATTACCTCTTCAAAGAGGTAGTGAACCACTTTGTTGAGTAACATTTTCTTAAGAATCTTGTATCTGAAAATCTTGAGCTTCTGTACCGCAGACCTCTTAGGCATTATTCCAGCACTGTCGATCAGGACGATTTTGGATATCTTGAACGGCAAGCTCTCTCTAGTAGACAGACGAATAATCATTCTGCCACCATACGAATGCCCTATAAGAGCCACCTCTTCTATCTTCAGAGCCTCCATAAACTTGCAGAAGAAATTCGAGTATTCCTCAACGCTCCATGCCTCTTTCGGCTCATCGCTCGTACCGAATCCTGGCAAATCAAGCTGAACGACCCTGTACTCGGAATTTATGGTATTCGCCACGGAATCATAGAGGCCAAGTTCGGTTCCCCATCCCTGCAGGATGACAGCCGTCTTCTCGTTATCTTCGCCGGTAATCTTATAATTTATATTGTATCCGTCTACCTGAATATTCATTTCTTTTTGATTTTTCTTTTCCTGCTATATATGTGCAATTCTAATTCTTACAGCCAGTCTAGCACCAAAATTATAAATGCTATCTAACTGTATAATATTACCACATACAAGTGTTCTTTTAAAGAAATAGAAGCTCCAATTGGCACTTAAAAAATGGATAGTTTAGACTTAAAAACCTTCAGTATGCTAAAATGATATTAGAAAGTATTTTCGGTAAATGAGGGGTATTATAATGCTAAAATTTCAAACCTTAAGACAAGTCGCTCCAAGTCTATGCGAAAAGTACAAGGACGCTCAGTTCGGGGATTGTGTCGATAGAATATTTGTAAATTTTGAACCCACAGATGCGGAGTTTCACTACTTTGTTACAGCGCCAGTACATAGGCCAGTAGTAAATTTCGATGCGAGAATTATCTATGTAGGGAACTACGGGAAAGACTTGAATCTGGAACATGGGTATTTCTTCGGAGACACAGGCGTTATGTGGGAGGAAGAGAATAAAGAAATCAGCCTTTCCGACGGAACCTACGAAGGATTTGTCTCCTGGAAATCCCTTCCAGACAAAAAACTGAGTTCGCCTCGCCCCGACATGGATGAATTCTTTAATTTCAACATCCATAACAACATGGAACGGGCAAACTCATTTGTAGCACATAAAATATTCAACGAAATGAAAGACATCTGGTACACAAAACCAATCATCCTGCTAAGACCTAACACCAACCTCTTCGAAGGCTTGAAAAAAGCCGGATTGATGGATGTGTAGCCAGTAAGAGTTTTTCTGCCGAGGAGAATATTTTAAAGATTAAAGTTATTCTTTTTTTGAGTGTCTTCTTCCCTTTATCCTGCCTCTGATTTTGAGATCTTTAATATAATTTTTCTCTAAATATACAAAACATCTCTTTTATACTTCCAAAATTGAAATAAGATTTCCCTTGAAAATCCCCCTCAGCATCTATTTCACTTATTTCCAAAGCATCATTAATATGCGAGGTAATTTTCCCGATTATAATCGGATTGTAATCGTAGATTTCAGCTTCTATCAGCAAGTCTTCTTTCTTTGCATAATTTGCCAGAGCTTCAAAGGCAGTTCTACCTTTTATATTTGGAATCAAAGCCGTGTTACCTTCGGTTATAAATTTTTTTATTCTTTTGAGATATCCAGTATCTGATTTAAGTAAAAAAATATCTTCTTTTCTAATAGCAATTAATCCATCTTTACCATCTTTTTCAACTTTGTAAAACAAAATGTCTTCTCCAAAATCTTTTACGAACTTTACTACATAGTAACTGCCATCTTCGCTAAAATACATTTCTACTAAG
>CAYFWG010000031.1:0-10970 GCA_964346775.1 uncultured Mogibacterium sp. | reverse complement strand
AGGTCTTAACTTCGGCAGGTTTAGCGGAGAAGACAAATACACTACGGATACCTATGAAAGATTGCTAAGGCTTCCTATGTACTACGGGCTTACCGAAGAGGAAGTTGAATATATTTGTAGCAAGGTCACGGAGTTTTATCGCAACAGAAAGTAATGAGGGATACATATACGAGTTACAAAGGTTAGGGATAAAATTAAGACGATTTTGAAGAAAATCAGTCCGTTTAATAAGACAAAAGGACAAATAAGAAAACATATTCTTGTTGAAGCGGCTATTCTCGTGCCTATTACTGTCCTTCTGGCTTTCTTCGTGTACTCAGATTACCACGAAAGACCTGGCATTCTTCATCACAGCGATATAAATGCAGTAGAATGTGGCGTTAATGATATAGAGCTTGAATGGGATGAGGTAAGAAATACTGATAATTATACCCTTTACTATATTGAAAAAGGCTCTGAAGATAAAGACTGGAACAAAGTTGTAATAGAATCTGAGCCTGAAAACGATAAGGAAGAATTATCAAAGAAGAAAACGAAGATCAAAGGGCTGAAAGAAGGAAAGACATATTGCTTCGCTGTTAGGGCTGACAACGACGAGAGAAAAGGTTTCAAGACTGATAGCGTTTACTATTCGACCAGAAAAGATCAAAAAATTGATGCTAAAGAGAGCATGACAGCTCTGAGCGCGAGCAAGAATCTAAAAGTTGAAGCAGACGCCAAAACTAAATTGAGCTTCGAGAGCAGCGATAAAAATATCGCAGATATAAATAAAAAATCAGGAAAGATTAAGGTTAAAAAAGCGGGACGAGTTGATATAACGGTCAATGCTGAAGAAAACGACAAGTATATCGGCGTGAAAAAGAAGATTTCCCTGAACGTTCTTCCGACCTCTCCTGTTGCTTCTTACGATGCGGGTGTCAACGTTATTTACAGCCTGGATAGCAGCAATTGTGAAGCCCTGTTCTCGGTTCATGCCGGGCCGACACCACAGTCCTTCGCGTATTCGGGCGATGAATATATGGTAGCATACGACAATCGAGGTGTTAGAGTTTACTCCGAAGACGGAGATCTGATAAAAGATTCCGTTTCGTCGAGCATGGGAAAAGCAAACGGCTTTACCTACTGCGACAAGACGGGACTGTGTTATGGTATGAGGGGAAATAGCAATAGGATAGATATTTACAATCCGAAGACCGAAGAGTTCTCGTCGACCTCCGTATTTTGCGGTGCATCGGGAATAGGCTATGACAGAGTCGATAAGGTTATATATCTTAGTTCCAGAACAGGTATCAGAATGTTCAGCGGTGATGGGAATTTTGAGCACGAAAAACTTATAAGCAATGTAGGCCGCGGCGGCAAATACTATACACAGGATTGCTGTGGACATGGAGGCGTAGTTATAAGATGTATAACGGGACCGAACAAGCATGGAACCAATTATCTGGATCTATACAATATTAAAAATGAAACTTATCTTGGAACCATAGAGGTGAACCTCGGAGAAGTAGAAAGTGCAATAGTCGATAAGGACGGATATCTCCAGCTTCTTGTCAACAGCAGGGACGACTATATATGGAAGACGGACATTAATATCGACGACATAGCAAAGAGCCTTGCCTAAAGCTTTGCCGACAAACAAATACACTACTTGTGAGAGCGAAACGATTATGAAAGAAAAGAAATATCCTCTAATGGGAATTATCTCCTCAAGAGTTACAGAGGATGAAAACTCAATACAGATGAAGGGCTGGTGCGTTCTTAAGCTGAGAGGCAGCAAGGAAGTACTTGATACAACACGCCTCAGTATTGGAGTGCCGGTAAATGAAAATGCCGGGGAGATTTCTTTTGCAAGCAGATATGGAACTCCTGTAGGTAAGGGTTTACGCCTGAATCGATTCACACTGAAATTTAATGTTGAGGAGGCACTCAAGCTCGACATTCAGAATAAGATAGATCTCATATATAAAGACGAGTACAAGGGGAGAATCCTCTATCGTCCGACAGACCTGAAAACGGGAAAGAATAGGAGAAGCAGGATCTTCTTAAGGGAAGGTAGCATCATTTATTTCAGACAAAGCTCGAAGAACTCCCTTTATCTGACAGTAAGAGAAGCTAATATGTACGACTACCCGGAAGGAGAAGCGAGGATAGAGAAAGCTTTTCACAAGGCAAGAAAGAACAAGAAGAATCTCATAATGATGTATGAGAAAAATTGCTCAAGATATGAGGAAAGCGCTTCTGTTTTGTACGAAAGATTGATTGATGCGGGCTATGACAATGTCTTCTATGTCGTGAATTCCGACAATAAAGAAATTCAAAACCTGGATGAGAAGTATAGAAAGCATATGGTGGCGAAGGATAGCGACGAACATCTAGAGCTTTTCTTTGCGAGCGACACCTTTATCTCGACGGAAACTACGGATCATGCTTTGCAACTCAGGAGTACAAATAGAAAAGTAATAGAAAAACAAAACAGCAAGGAGCTCAAATATATATTTCTCCAACATGGAGTAATGTATATGGTCTCCCTTAATTCCGACAAAAGGGTCGGTTTCAGAGAGAAAAAACACAATCTACAAAGAACTGTGGTATCATCTGAGCTCGAAGCAAGACATTTTATCGAGCTTGCCGGAATGCCTAGAGAAAAGCTGTATATTACGGGGCTGGCAAAATTCGACACGAGTTACCAGGAAAAAGGAGCGGATAAAATAATTATCATGCCTACCTGGAGACGATGGGAGATGAACCAAGCCAAGGAAGATATAAAGTCTACCGGATACTACAAGATGACAAAGAAAATGTACGATGCCGTCCCGGACGATCTCAAGGAAAAGGTAATCGTTTTACCTCATCCATTGATGGCGGAAGTCTTTTCTGCAGAGGAAGACTTCGGTAAGCATCTAGTTCTCGGTGAGAGTTACAACAAAATACTGAGATCCTGCAAATTGCTCATCACAGATTACTCTTCGGTTTCTTACGATGCTTTCTATAGGGGAGCGAACATCGTGTTCTACTGGGCAGATAAAGAAAAGTGTATGGAGCAATACGGAGAAGGCTCTTATCTAATGCTCAATAATGATAATGTTTTCGGGGACGTGTGCATGAGCGGAAGCGATATAAGGAAGGCCGTTCAGGATAAGTACAATTCCGATCAGCCAGAAGAATATGTAGAGAGATTTCGCAAGATTGTGGAGTTCCATGATGGTCGAAATGCTGAAAGAATAATGGACTGTCTTATTAAAGATGGGATAATTGAACCAGCGGACAGGGAGAAAAAATGAGATTGAAAATCAATCCGGATAATCTGAATATAGGTAAGGATAAATTAGACCTGTACTATGATAAGGCCGGGAAGATTATAGATAGCTTGAGACAGGGCGATGAGGAGATGACGGGATGGGTATACCAGCCGATATCCCTATTGGAAGATTTGATTGCGGATATGGAGAAGACGTCGAAGGAAATCGCATCTTTGTGTGAAGTTTTAATTGTAATTGGAGTTGGTGGCTCGTATCTAGGAACAGCCGCTGTCAGCGAAGCTCTGGGAAGAAAAAAAGATTATCCCGAACTTATATATGCTGGACACAATTTGAGCGGAAACTATCTGTATAATATATTGGAGACTTTGAGATGCAAGGAGACCTGTCTCTGTGTCGTATCAAAGTCGGGAACTACGATGGAGACGAGTATAGCTTTTTCAGTTCTGAAAGAGGCTCTATATGAAAAATACGGAGAAGAAGCTGGACGAAGGATTATCGCCGTGACGGATCCTGAGAAAGGAAGCCTAAGAGAAGAAGCTGAGAAATTCGGATACAAGACCTATCCCATTCCGACTGGAGTTGGAGGCAGATATTCCGCGTTTACACCAGGGACACTGTTTCCTCTGGCTGTGGCAGGAGCAGATATTAGGCAATTTATAAAAGGCGCTGGTGCTTTGGCAGAAGATTCGCAATTCTGGGAGAAAGAAGGTCTTACGTATGCAATCTCCAGAAATATCCTCTTTGAGGCAGGCAAAACAGTCGAGGTGTTTGAGTTCTACGATCCGTCTCTTTCCCTCATAGGAGAGTGGTGTGAACAGTTATTCGGTGAGAGCGAAGGAAAAGAAGGAAAGGGATTGTTTCCAGCAACGATGATTTTCTCAAGAGACCTTCATGCGATGGGACAGTTCCTCCAAGAAGGCAGACAAAACTTCTTTGAAACTGTAGTTAATGTACAAAATTGGGATAATGATGTTATACTACCTGAGTCAGAAAATAGGGAGTTGTCAAAGAGATCTCTAAACGAGATTAACCATATTGCGATGGAAGGCGCTGTTGCAGCGCATAGGTCGGCGGATATCCCTATTCATATAATCGAAAAAGATAACAGCAAGGAATACTGTATAGGGCAGCTTTTATATTTCTTTATGGTAACAGCTGCTGTGTCGGGAAAACTCATGGGAATAAATCCGTTCAATCAACCCGGAGTCGAGGCATATAAATCGGAAATCAGAAAAAGATTGGAAATAAGTTCAGACAAAAACTAAAAGGGCGCAACCAATACAAGGCGAAGATAATAACAAAGCCTTATGCGGATGGAGTAAATTGAAGTGGTACCATATTATCTCGAGAAACTAATAATTGCAGCTGTCATAGGAATAGCCGTATCGGCAATCACAACTCCTATCAGTATTAAAGTGGCAAACCGCTTCGGAATTATCGACAGACCGAGGGATGACCGAAGGATACACGACAGACCTATTCCGCGATTTGGAGGAATGGGAATCTTTCTAGGAACCATGGCGGCTCTTACAATTTCCGTAGGAATGAGCGACAAAATAGCTACAGCAATGCTCGGAGGCGTACTTATGTACCTACTCGGAGTCGTTGACGATATCAAGGACTTAAGGCCGAGCATTAAATTTGGCGGGCAGGTCGCAATCGCCTCACTCATGTTTGCTATGGGCATAAAGATAACCTTTGTCGGCAACTACAGAGCGTCGACAACAGCGAAACTGGAAACAATAAGGCCACTAGACACAGGCGTTGCATATATCGTAACAGTTCTGTGGATTGTCGGTATTACAAATGCAGTTAATCTTATGGACGGAATGGACGGACTTGCTGCAGGTAGTGTAGCGATAATGGCACTTTCGCTCGCATATGTTGCCTACATTCACGGAGCAAGGCTCGGCATGATGGCGATTTGTGTAGCCTTGGTCGGAGTTGCTGCAAGCTGTGTAGGATTCTTGCCGTATAATATCTCCCCAGCTAAAACCTTCATGGGAGATGGAGGATCTTTGTTTCTGGGATATATGATAGCTATATTATCTGTCATTTCTCCGCTCAAGAGGGCTACGTTTATCGGAACAATCATACCGATAGTCGCCTTGGCTGTACCTATTTTTGATACACTATTCGCCATGATAAGAAGAATGTATAGACGCGAGCCTATAATGAAGGCGGATAAGGGACACCTCCATCACAGGCTGATGGCGGCGGGCTTTGGACAGAGACGATCTGTTCTTGTAATGTACGGTATTGTCGGAATAATGGGAGAAGTTGCTGTTCTGTTCAGCCGCGAGCTGTACAAGGACGCGTTCTTCCTCTTTGCCATTGCATGCTTATACCTCTTCATCATACTTGTACCAAAACAACCGTTTGAGAAGAGAGAAGCGCGAGTAGAATATATGAAGCAAAGACGAGAAGAGATAAGGAAGGAAAAGGATGCCGAGAATAAATAACGAAAGCAAAGCGAAGAAGACGAAGGCGAAGGCACGAATATTGCCAAAGTCAAAAGCATTTAATATCTTGTTGCTTGTAATGGTCGTTGTGGCAATTGCATTTATTGTGATGTTTATTGCAGTAGACGCTTTTCCTACAGGAGTGACCTTAAGTTTTATAGGATTCATGCTCGTTCTTATGATCGCGACAGTATTATTGCTTGGAAGAGAAAGAAAAGCCCTAAGAAACGCGGGAGTTGTTTTGGCGAGCTTATTCATTCTTCTATACGGAACAGGAACATACTACATGGGAACCACTTATGCGATGCTCGCAAAAATTTCTAATGACGGGCAGAATGCCAAGGCTTTGGCAAAACCAGTCGATACCACAGAAGAGGCTTTCAATGTATATATAACGGGGATCGACCAGTGGGACAGCGAGAAAGGCGAAGACCTCGAAAGAAGCGAAGTCAAAATGATAGTCACTGCATCTCCGAAAACAAGAAAAATATTGCTGACATCCATACCGAGAGACTCGTATGTGGCATTAAATACTTCAGGCGAGATGGATAAGCTGACCCATACCGGTATATACGGAGTTGATGAAACACTGAAAACAGTAGAAGACTGGATGGGGGAAGATATGAATTACTATCTCAAGGCGAACTTCAGTGCAGCGGTCGATGTTATAGATGCAATGGGCGGAGTGGAAGTCTACTCGCCGAAGGAATTCAAGCCGACAAAGAGATCTTGGTGGACGGTGAAGAAGGGCTGGAATAATATGGACGGAAAAGAAGCCCTGGCTTTCGCAAGAGAGAGAAAAGCCTTTAACGAGGAGGACTCGATCCGTGTCGAAAATCAGCAACGGGTCGTCGAAGCCGTTCTTAAGAAACTGATGTCATCATCTACTCTTTTGACAAAGTACGGAAATGTCCTCGATGCTGCAGGAAACAGCCTCGAAACAAATATGCCAACTTCGGATATGAAAGCTTTGATTAAGATGCAAGTAGCCGATCTCTTTCCGTGGAAGATAGAAACACAGAAGATAGAAGGCGAATATGAAATGGATTATGTCGCTTCCCTCACTCAGGAAAGCAAGTTCCTGGTATATAAGGCGAATGAAGAGTCGCTAGAAAAAGCAAAAAAGAAAATAGACAAAGTTATGCATCCGTCCAGCGTTGAAGTTGCAGAGGCAACAGCGCAGAGACAGAAAAACTCACTAATCAGCTTTTTCAGAAGCTTCTCATCAAAAAAATCCAAGAATAAATAAGTTGTTTAACGGAGGAAAGTACTACGATTACCGAAAAAAGACGAATGACAGCACTCGAAACCGATTCGTCCAGAATCTATAAATACGACAATATCAAAGCCATTCTTATCTTTCTTGTCGTTATCGGCCATATGACGACAGCATATGCATCCGATGATCGAATTGTAAGATGGATCACTCTTTGGATATATACATTCCACATGCCGGCATTTATATTCATATCCGGCCTTATGCATAAGAGATATGTCGCCGATGGGCAGGTAGCCGCTAGCATAAGACAGGTTAAGGGAGAAACTCATCTTAGAACAGATAAGATTTTGGGCTTTATCCTATGTGCCTATGTCCTAAAGGCGTTTATTTTCTTTACGAAAGTTATGGTAGGCCTTGAGCCGCATTGGAAATGGATAGACGAGCCGAGTATTCCTTGGTATCTTGTCGTAATGGCAGAATATGAAATCCTATTCTATTTGATGAGGAAAATTGATAAGAAGGTAAAGCCTTGGATTGTCATCGCGGTATGCTTTGCCGCAAGTGCCATTGTCGGATACTTTCCGGCTGCCGACGATACATTGTGTCTGGCGAGGATGATAAACTTCCAACCGATATATGCAATCGGATACTATATGGATATGCGAGTTGCGCTAAAATGGTTTAGCAAAAAATGGACTTTCCGCGCAGGCGTAGCAATTATGATAGCTTCAGTCCTGATATGCAAATTCGGAGGATGGAACTTATATAGATGGAGGAAGTGGTTTACCGGTCGAAGGTCCTATGACTTCCTTCAAGATCTGTTTACAAATGCAATTCAAGATGGATGGTGGATAAGGATCCTCGTATGGAGCGTATCCCTTATACTGACATTTGCATTCATCTCTATAGTGCCGAACAAAAACCTGGGCTTGCTCACAGAAATAGGTTCACGAACCTTGCAAGTTTATTTCTGGCATAGGCCTGTATGCTATTTGCTCCAAAATCCGCTTCAGCTTTTACAGAAGCTGGTAGTTCTCTTTGGTGGAACTTACGATCCGTCTGTCGCTGGTGAAATATCGGGGCACGCCTTCGGAGGTGGCAGTATACCGATGATATTATCCTTATTGGTATACTTCTCGATAGGAATAGGGATTACTTTGCTTTTCAGCTCCAAGATCTTCGAGAATTCGACGACGGCATTTATGATTCTCGGGAAGAAGATTACAGAAAAGTTCAGCCCGAAAAAACAGAAATCACAAGTCAGAAAAAAAGAATTGAAAATTGGACACAAAACTTACAAGAGCTTTTCAAAATATTAAAAAAGAGAGGTTTATTTAAATGAAAGGAATCGTTTTAGCAGGAGGAGCGGGAACAAGACTGTATCCGCTGACAATGGTAACCAGTAAGCAATTACTTCCGGTTTACGACAAACCGATGATTTATTATCCTCTGTCAACTCTCATGCTGGCAGGTATAGATGATATTCTCATCATATCTACGCCCGAAGACACTCCAAGGTTCGAGGCACTTCTCGGCGATGGATCTGATTTTGGCATCAAGCTGTCCTATGCAGAGCAGCCTTCTCCAGACGGACTGGCACAGGCATTCATTATAGGAGAGGACTTCATCGGGGACGACTCGGTTGTCATGATTCTTGGCGACAATATCTTCTATGGAAACGGTTTCGGAGGAATATTGAGAAAAGCTGTTGCAAATGCCGAAGAGAATGATAGAGCGACGGTTTTCGGCTACTTTGTCAACGATCCGGAAAGATTCGGTATTGTAGAATTCGATGAAGCCGGCAAAGCGATTTCGGTCGAAGAGAAGCCTAAGAATCCGAAGAGCAACTACGCAATCACAGGTCTTTACTTCTATCCTAAGGGCGTAAGCGTCAAGGCAAAGCAGGTAAAACCTTCGAATAGAGGAGAACTGGAAATCACAAGCCTCAACGAGATCTATCTTAATGAGGGACTTCTCGATGTTCAGCTACTTGGAAGAGGATTTGCTTGGCTCGATACAGGAACGATGGACTCTCTGGTAGATGCTGCCGAGTTTGTAAGAACGCTCGAGAAGAGGCAGAGTGTCAAGATCTCCGCTTTGGAAGAAATCGCATACAGGAATGGCTGGATAGATAAGGAAAGATTGATGGTTGCCGCAAACAGATACGGCAAGAGTCCTTACGGACAACATCTCAAGGCTGTTGCAGAGGGAAGACTCAGATAAGACCGATTACAATAAGTCCTATAAACAATGACTCTGGTTAACAATGAGTCTAAAAACCGATATTACTTCTGAGGATAAAGCGGGAATATCTCGAAAAACCTTGCTTTTCCTTCAAGATTTAGTATAATTACTGGGCGTGTCAATTCGGGCATGCATACCTGCTACACCGGAATAACCGGTGTCACAAGACCACAGGAGGTGACAAGATGAGAGATTATGAGATTCTATTCGTGCTTGATCCAGCTCTGGACGGGGATAAGAAAACTGCTTTGATCGAGACTATTAAGTCAATCATCAATGCAGGAGGAGAAGCAGGAGAGGCTGACGTATGGGGAGAAAGAAGACTTGCCTATACAATCAATAAGAGAACTACAGGTTACTACGTAGTTCTGCCTTTCAAAGCAGAAGCTGATCTTCCAAAGGAACTCGACAGAAGACTTAAGATCAACGAGAACGTAATGAGACACATTATCGTCTGCCAAGACGAAGAGTAGTGAAAGGTAAGATCTGAAATGAATAATGTTATACTTATTGGAAGACTTACAAAGGATCCGGAACTCAGTTATACGCCAAACACACAGACAGCTGTAACTCGTTTTACAATAGCTGTCGACAGACCGAAGAGAAACGGTGAAGATGGCGGAGCTGACTTTATACGTATTACGGTTTGGGGAAGACAGGCCGAGACATGCGACCAATACCTTTCAAAGGGAAGACAGGTTGCTGTTTTGGGAAGAATTCAGACCGGAAGCTATAAGAACAGAGAAGGCGTAACTGTTTATACAACAGATGTAGTTGCGGACAGAGTTGAGTTTCTTGGTAACAACCAAGGCGGAAGTCAGATGGGCGGAGGCCAGGGCGGTTATTCGAGAAACAATAACGACACTAATGAATCATCGAGAGGCGGATTTGATCAGTCGCAGGATATGGGCGGCTTCGACGAAGTACCTGATACATTCCAGGCGATAGATGATGCACTTCCGTTCTAGAAAGGGGAAGCACGAATTATGATGAACAATAGACCTAACAGGCGTATGGGTGGAGACAGAAGAAGAAAGAAAGTCTGCCAGTTCTGCGCTGATAAGGATAAGAAAATCGATTACAAGGATGCTGAAACTCTGAAGAAGTATATTACCGAAAGAGGCAAGATTCTTCCAAGAAGAGTTACAGGAACTTGTGCAAGTTGTAGCTTTACTGCCATTTGACGCTGAGCTGTAAGAAAATTAGGAGCGGTACGATGAGAGTCGTAAAGCTCCTTTTATGTTTTTGACTGAACAAATTGACTAAAATCTATAGATTGTATAAAAATATATTCATGTGCTATAATGAAGAACACTTAACCGGATGAATCGAATCAAAGGACGTAGAGATATGAAGACCAAGAAAATAGCCGGGATATTCGCAGTTATCAAGAAAAATCATAAGAGAATCGCAAAGGGACTTTTGGTTATAGGAGTCTTTATGTGCATTTTTGCTTTTGCAGCATCAAAGTTCCTCTCTCTTTATCCTTATGCAATTACAGTCGATAACGAAACCATATGCTATGTTAACAGCGAGGCTTCGGCAGAGAAAGCTTTAACAAAGATATACGATGAGTATTCGAAAGACGAAACGGATATAAAGGCAGTCAGCAGTAATAACAGGATTAAGATCAAGAAAGCTGACAGATTGAAGGTCGAGAAAAAGAAAATGTTGACGCCGGATCAAGCGGCTGAACGCGTCGAAGAAAAAGTTAAAACAACAAAAAAAGAAAAGAAACCTGTAGAAATAGTTGTAATAAGTGCAACGACTAAGGAAAAGCCTTAT
>CAYFWG010000030.1:4254-11065 GCA_964346775.1 uncultured Mogibacterium sp. | reverse complement strand
GCTGATCCTTGGCATCTTCGAGTTTTGCTTCGGCAGAGGCAAATTCTCTCTTTGCTTCAGCTTCCTGTGCATTTAAAGTTCTCTCGCTACTATTTAGAGTGCCTGATTTCTTATTTAGCGTCGCCAGCCCAGCCGTCGCCTTCTGAATTCCGCTGTTGACCTTTGCGAGGTTAGACTTAAGATTATTAATCGTAGCTGTGAGCTGACCTATAGTAGCATTTATTGCGGCAAGCTGTGCCTCATACTGATCTTTGGGAATTTCGCCTGCCGCGTATAAGTTCTCGATTTGAGCCATTCTAGCTTTCGCTTCATTAATACCTGCCTGTGCTGCGCCTATTCCCGATTCGATTTGAGACTTCTCCGCCTTCAAATCGGCTATAGTCGCGTTCAGTTCTTTTCTGGTAGATGCAACAGTCCTCTTCCCCGAACTTATCTTGTTGGCTGCCGATCTCAGCTTGCTCTCAGTGTCGGCTTTGGTGTTTTCGAATTCGGCAAGACTGTCCTCGTATTCCTGCTTTTTCTCGTCGAGCTTTTCCTGTGCTTCCTTCCTCGCTGTAGTCCTTCGAGCGGCGGTTACCTTGTCGGCAAGATCTTCCATCGGCTTTTTGTACTTATTAAGCTTTGCGTCGAGCTCCTTGGAGATGGTTTCTTCATCTCCATTAAGTTTGACATAAAGAGATGTGTAATAGTCGACATCGAAGGCGTCCTTCTTAACATAGAAAAAAGTATCTAGTGATCCGTCTCCGATTTCTGTCGTTCCTCTTTGGTAATCGAGGTAAAGCGGGGTATTGACCGTGCCTACGATGGTGAATTCTTTTACTTTGAATTTCTTCAAAGTGTCCTTGTCGTTGTTTGACGAGAGCTTGACCTTATCGCCGATCTTGTAGCCTTTTCCGATTACCGTATATTCATCGATTACACACTCGTTGTTCTTCTCTGGTAATCTGCCTGTTTCGACATTCAATTTGTTTATCTTTTTCGGAATCGCTATAGCCTTGAGGGCTTCCTCCTGGTCTCCGTTCGTCTTAGACAAAACGTCGATATCTATCGATCCCTCGCTTTGTGCTACGCCTTCCGTGTTTTGTGCAATTTTGACGCTTTCTTCATCGATACCATAGGACGAAAGTAGCCTGTAATCGTAGAAATTTGTGGATTTTAGGTAATTATCCGCCGTCTTGACCATCGATGCCTTGCAGTTTTTCAGACCTGCGAAAAAGCCCACTCCAAGACCTACTATCGCCAAAATCGCAAGATAGCGAGTAAGTGAGGTCCTTATTTCTCTTAGAGTGGATTTCTTTAGCATTTATTTTCTACCATTCAATCTCGGCTATTGAGGTCGGATTCTTGTTAATAGTGACTTCCTGAACACTTCCGTTCCTGACACTAATTACTCTGTCTGCCATAGGAGTGATCGCTTTGTTATGGGTAATTATGATTACTGTGGTTCCCGATTTGTGAGCTTGATCCTGGAGTAACTGTAGGATGGATTTTCCCGTATTATAGTCGAGGGCTCCAGTAGGCTCATCGCAAAGCAGGAGTTTGGGATTCTTTGCCAAAGCCCTTGCTATCGCAACTCTTTGCTGCTCTCCTCCAGAAAGCTGCCCTGGGAAGTTCTTCATCCTCTCTTCCAGCCCTACGGCCTTCAAAGTTTCGACAGGGTCGAGTGGATCCTTGCATATCTGGGTTGCGAGAGAAACATTCTCTATTGCGGTCAGATTCTGGACCAGGTTGTAGAATTGAAATACAAAACCGATATCGTATCTTCTATATTTTGTCAGTTCTCTCTGGCTGAACTTGCTGATATCTTGGCCATCGAGGATTACCCTGCCTTCGCTGAGGGTATCCATGCCTCCGAGTATATTCAGAAGTGTTGTTTTGCCAGCTCCGGATTCTCCAACAACAATGACGAGCTCCCCCTTCTTAACAGTAAAGCTCGCATCTCGTAAGGCTTCGATAGCAACTTCTCCTACATGGTAAACCTTCCGAACCGAATCAAAAACAACAAAGTCTGCAGACTCTTCATACTCTGCAATCTCGCCTGACTCTTCTATTATTTCGTTTTGCTCTCTCTCAAGCTCTGCCTCAGCTGCCTGTATGAGTGCTTTCAGCTCCGATATTTCTTGATTTCTGTCCATACTGATACCTGTTTTATTCTATGCTAAATTAAAATATTGATGCATCCTATAATCAGTCCGATTATACCTCCAAGGTTGACGATCATATCGAGTTCTGTCTTCATAACAGAGAGAACTCCCTTCTCGAGGTCTTCAACGGACATAGAGTTGATCTTATCCTCAACTATACTCGCAACATCGATTCTTCTAAGTGCTGAATTAACAGCATTTACAACTGATTCTATGTAAGCTTCAACAAGCTTTTGTCTCACAAATGTCTCGTCGTATCCGACTTGCTCGAGAATATGCAAAGGAGTTCTTTCGCCAAGATCGTGGATTTTTGTTACGCAAATTTCCTCGACCATACTCCTTCCTCGCGTGTCGATAAAATCGTCCATCTTGTCGCTTACGCTTTTCATTATATTATCGACGAGGCGATCGGAGACTATAAGGCTCAAGAACCTCGATTCGGAGAGAGCCTCGTTGGTCATACGCCCGCCCTCGGTGCGAATAAGCTCTGGTATATCCATGTCTTTCATCGCTCCAACGATCTTAGTTGCAAGCAAATCGGAGAAGCTTTTTTCAAGTATATCGTATTTAGATGTATTTCCTATGAGGACTTCTCCTGTTTTTTTGATGTCTTCGCTGAGAATTCCCATCATCTTATCTATGATAGGTTTTTCTATCTCCTCAGTGAGCATTTTGTTGGAGATGTCTTCTTTAGTGAAAAGCTGGTTTGCAACAATCTTTCCTGCTGATTTTGCAAGGCGTTTCTTCCCCTTAGGAATTGCACCAGGCGTAAAAGGAAGAGTATGTCCGAAGAGCTTCTTCTCTTCTCTCGGAATAAATATCATCTTAACCGCGATATAGTTGGTGAAGAAGCCTATTACTGCTCCCACAAGCGGTGGCATAAGATAATTGCTTACAAATGTCCAGTCCATTTGTTCTCCTTAAATATCTATAAGTACCTGAGTTTCTTTCGTATCTGTTTCCAATCGGGCATAAATCTATCCATGAGTGCGTAGAATTTTGCTCCGTGATTGGGAACGAGTGTGTGAACAAGTTCGTGTAATATCACATAGTCGAGCTCTTCGTCCGTCCTGGTTGCGAGCATCAAGCTGAGATTCACGTGCCAGGTTTCTGTGTTACAGCTACCCCATCTGGTGTGCATGTCCCTTACAGTCCAGCCGTTGCACTTAAGGCCGGTCCGCTGCTCGATTGCCGGCAGTCTTTCGGCAATCCTTCGTTTTAACGAAGCCCGGCGCGCCTCTTTCTCGGCGGTCGTGGATGGCGCCGGGTGAGCAGCGGCCTTCGCCTTCGCCCGCGCGACACATTTGTCAATCCATTCCCTCCTACTTCTAACGAAAGAAATAATCTCGGCATCGGTCACAATATATGGAGAGCTGACGGTGACTTTGCCGGCGGGCTCTTTAACTTTTAAATTAATTCTTTTTATCTGTTTGCGCGTAACTTCAACAGGAAGTCCGTCTATATATATAACCTTCTTCATACTTATAATAATACCATATTATTAAAAAAAACCGAGGTTATATAACCTCGGTTTCATATATTTGTTTGGTCGATTTTTCAAAATTTCAATTGCTTTGCAAAGGAAATATATTATTTCCAGCACTCTGCCTTGCTTTCGTCAAGGTCGATGCTCTTTGCTTTGAATACAGGCTGCTTACCTGCCTTCTTCTGATCTGTGTAGTCCTTGAGAGCCTTAATAGCAACTCCACCAAGAATTGCAATTGTAGGAATATTGCAAACTACCATGAGACCCTGGAACATGTCTGCTGTATCCCATACAAGACCTGCCTGTGCAATTGCACCCAGGAATACGAGAACAGTAGCAACAATTCTGAATACCATTGCTTCGGTTTTTGTGATCTCTCTTCTAAGAATAAATGAAAGACAACCTTCGCAATAAGCATAGTTTCCGATTAGTGTTGTGAATGCGAAGAGGGACATCGATACTGCGATGAAGATAGGTCCGAAAGTACCGAGCGATGTCTGCATACAAGTCTGTACATATCCTGCAGCATCTGCAGCTCCGTCAACAACAAACTTTGAAGGATCGATGCTTACTGTGGATAGACACATAAATGCTGTAGCTGAACAGATCAAGATTGTATCTATAAATACAGATAGAGTCTGAACAAGACCCTGCTTAACAGGGTGAGCTACGTCAGCTCTTGCGGCTGCGTTTGGAGCAGAACCCATACCAGCTTCATTGGAGTAAAGACCTCTCTTGAGTCCCCACATCAGGCATGAACCTGCGAATCCTCCGAAGATTGCCTGGAAGTCGAACGCACTTGCGAAAATCAACTGGAACATCTTTCCAAGGTGTGCTGCATTCAGGACCAGAACTACGATTGCCATAACAACGTAGATTAATCCCATTATAGGTACAAGGAATTCTGTAACTTTTGATAATCTCTTTGCTCCCCCGATAACGATAGCTGCAAATAGCAGTGCGAGAATTGCTCCGATAATGCCTGCAGTGCTCTTTCCGTAGAAATCAAAAGTTGCAAATGTGGACTGAAGGTTGTATGCTGCGAGCATGTTATATCCTACTGCATAAGTGAAAATGATCAGGATTGAGAAGATTACTCCGAGCCATCTCTGTCCCAAAGCATTCTGCATATAGTATGAAGGTCCGCCATAATATGAACCATCATCAGCCTTCTTCTTATAGATCTGAGCAAGAGTAGACTCTATGAATGCGTTTGCACCACCGAAAATAGCGGTAATCCACATCCAGAAAATAGCTCCCGGTCCACCAAGTACGATTGCGGTACAAACACCGATAATGTTACCAGTACCTACTCGGGAAGCAGTTGAAATCATCAAAGCTCCGAAAGATGATATCCCGTCAGCGCTCTCAGGTTTTTCCATAACAACCTTGAACATTTCAGGGAACAAACGAATCTGAACAGCTTTTGTTCTGATTGTAAAGTAAATACCTACAGCAATCAGAAGCAGAGGAACGACATACGGTCTATAAAGAATGTCTATCATAAAACCAACAAAAGCACTCATAATATTCTCCTTTTCCATAAAAATTGACTTCTCAGTTAAAACGTATATGCTTGTAAAACTACAAGCTTCTATAATCCACACGCACACATTTTATCAAAACATAAAAATTGTGTCTATAGAATTTTAATATTTTGTATAAATGTATACAATTATATGTTTCACCTACTATAGCTGTCTCACTTACAAGCTTTTAACTGCTTTGATTAAAGCATCTGCCTCTTCCTCTGTTGTCGCCCACGAAGTGCAGAATCTTACCAGACCGTGGTTTTCGTCCACCCAGTGATCGAATTCGAATATAAATTCCTTGGAGAGTTTATCCATCACGGTCTTCGGAAGCACATAGAAGAGCTGATTGGTTGTTCCTTTAATAAACGGTGTGAAGCCTACCTCTTCAAAAGCTTTCTGAATCCTGTCAGCCTTATCTACAGCGGCAGCTGTTATATCGAAGTAGAGTCCGTCCTTGAGGAGTACGTTATATTGAAGCCCGATAAGCCAGCCTTTTGCCAGAAGAGCTCCGTTCATCTTCATGTAGCTTCTGAAATCCTCATTAACTTCATGGGATTTAATAACAACAGCTTCGCCAAAGAGTGCTCCGCATTTTGTCCCGCCTATGTAAAAAGCATCTGCCAATCTGTAAATATCCTTGATCGTAAGATCACAGTTTGTTGCGGCAAGTCCATAACCCAATCTCGCTCCATCTATATACAGATACAATCCATATTTGTCGCAGACCTTGCGGAGATCTTCGAGTTCTTCGAGCGAATAAATAGTTCCGAACTCTGTAGGAAAGCTTATATATACGACTTTCGGATGTGTAATATGCTCATATGTCGGAGAATTGTTGCAAGCTTCCATTACCGCTTCGACCTGGGATGCACTTAGTTTTCCCTCAACTCCTGGAACGGTTTCAACCTTGTGTCCGGTATTTTCAACAGCTCCCGTCTCGTGAACGGCTATATGTCCCGAATCGACTGATATTACAGAATTAAATGGATGTTTCATCATTGCAGACAAAACGATAAAGTTGGTCTGTGTTCCAGCAACAAGAAAATGTACATTCGCGTCTGGGTCTCCTACGAGTTCTTGGACTATAGAAGCCGAAGCTTTGCACCACTCGTCAAGTCCATATCCGCCGTATGCATTATTGTTGTCTTCGGCCAGAGCCTTCAATATTTCCGGATGTGCTCCGTGGTTATAATCGTTGTTGTATCGAATCATATGACATACCCCCTATCTATCATTACATGTACTCTTAAAACGTCTCTAAATATGTCTTAGAAACCTTGTATTTTCGGCTAATTATACCACATGATAAACACCTTAAAGCTGGTTTTTAATGATATAATAACTTACTAAAATTTACAGGACGGATTAGAAAATGAAATCAAATATTAAACTTAACGATATTATTCGCGGATTTATTGTAACAGATATTCAAGATGCACCTGATGCTGGTGGTAGAATGATCCTTATGCACCACGACAAGACAGGTGCTCAGCTTTGCTGGATCGATAACGGCGAGGAAAACAAGCTTTTCTCCGTCGGTTTTAAAACTCTTCCAGAGGACAGCACGGGAGTTTTCCATATTATTGAACACTCGGTTCTTTGTGGTTCGGAAAAATTCCCCGTCAAGGAACCTTTTGTAGAATTGCTCA
>CAYFWG010000030.1:1672-4180 GCA_964346775.1 uncultured Mogibacterium sp. | reverse complement strand
GCTATGACTTTTCCAGATAAGACCCTGTATCCGGTTTCGAGCCGTGTCGAGCAGGACTATCTCAACCTGACATCCGTATATCTGGATGCTGTTTTCAACCCTCTAATACTGAAAGACAAGAGGATTTTCTTCCAGGAAGGTCAGCATATCGATACAAGTGGAGAAGAGCCTGCATATAAAGGTGTTGTATTCAACGAGATGAAAGGTTCCATGTCCGATGTAGACAGGGTTGCCGAAGCGGGAATGGATGCTCTCCTCTTCCCGGATAATTGTTATAGACATAATTCGGGTGGAGATCCCAAAGAGATAACCGATCTGACATATGAGATGTTTATCGATGCATATAAGAAATCTTATCATCCGTCGAATTCATACTTCTATCTAGACGGTGATATACCTCTTGACAAAACTCTCGAGCTGATAGACGAATATATGAATGGCTTCGAGAAGTCTAGTGATGTTCCAGAAATTGAGGTTCAATCGCCTAAGGTCGCAAATAATACGCTTGAATTTGTCGCTTCAGACGAGGATTCAAAGGCGGTTATTTGCTTTGGCAAGATTATTTGCGGGTGGGAAGACAGGTGCAAGGTTCTCGCCATGCACGTCCTCTGCGATTACCTTGCCGACTCGAACGAGTCGCCGCTCAAAAGAGCGGTCCTGTCTTCCGGCCTTGCCGAGGACATGGAGCTCTATCTTGTCGACGGAATTGCCCAGCCTTATCTTATGATGATGTTCAGGGGAACTTCTCCCGATAATCTGGAGAAGCTGAGGGATATAACCGAAAAGGCTGTGTCCGACGTCCTCGGCAAAGGAATCCCTCACAATTCACTTACAGCAATCGCCAATCAGATGGAATTCAGACAAAGACAGCTCCCCGAGCCTCAAGGTCTGTATAGAGCCTATTATGCACTTTCATCCTGGCTCTACGGCGGAAATCCTTTGCTATATATCAAGACTGGCGAGGCTATTTCCGAGCTTAGAAAAGCCATCGACGAAAATTACATTGAATCTTTGGCTAAAGAGAATTTTGCGAATATGTCGGCCTTCTCCGGCCTCAATCTCATTCCTTCACCATCTCTTGCTGAAGAGCTTAATTCTGCAGAAAACAAAAAGCTCAATGGAATACTTGAAGGAATGTCATCTGCCGAGAAGGATGCTCTTCACTCTTTAAACGAAGATCTTGAGAAGTGGCAACATGAGCCTGATGATGATTCGACACTTGCAACCATCCCAAGGCTTGAACTCAAAGACATAGACGGGGAGGCAAACTTCCCTGAAACAAATGTTAAGAACGTCTCGGATGTTAAGGTTTTATACCATTCGATTCCTTCAAACGGCGTTGTCTACCTAACCTGCTATTTCCCTTTGACAGATCTCAGCCTTGAGGAACTAAAGGTTTTCTCTTTGATGGCAGAACTGTATAGAGAGCTTCCTACCGAAAATTACGATGTACCGACTCTAGCAAAGGAAATAAAGAAATACATAGGTTCCCTGAGCTTTGACCTCGATTCCTATGCAGACGATAACGACAAGTCTTCATGCACACCATGTATCAAGATACAAGCCGCATTCCTCGAGGAGAATCTTTCCCATGCGGAGAATTTGATATATGAGATTTTGCTTAAGACAAAGTACGATGATTCCGATATGGTAAGAGAGCTCGTCACTCAGATAGACGAAGAGGGAAAGCGTCTTGCTGTCTCATCAGGAAACAGACTCGCTGCCGTCGTTGCAAGATCTCACTATTCGGCTCAAGGCGCGGTATCTGAGGCGATTGGCGGTTACACATTCCTGCAATACTTACACGAGATCAATGCAGATTTCGATTCCCTAATAGGAGAATTCCAGGATCTGGTTTCACGCGTCAATAAATCCATCGGCAGAAAAGGAACAGTTATGAGCCTTACTTCTACCGAAGAAGTCGATCTATCAGGTTTTATCGATAAATTCGAAATCGGAAAAGATAAGCCTGCTACTACAAAATACTCATCCCCTCTTCCTAATAAGCTCGGGATTGCAATTCCTTCATCTGTTTCACACGCCGTTTCTGCTTACGATATAAGTCTTGAAAATCTTAAGGCGGACGGAAGTCTTTCAGTTGCAACAGGGATAGTTTCTTTTGCATATTTGTGGAACGAGATAAGAGTTAAAGGCGGTGCATATGGTGCTTCCATGTCGTCTGGCAGAAGCGGTGCGATTATCTGCCACACATATAGAGATCCTAGTCCAGCGAGGTCTTTAGAAAAGTTTGAAAATATTTCTTCATTTATTAAAGAATACTCCGAAAATCCTGGGAGCAGTCTCGATGGATTTATCATATCAACCCTCTCACACACAGACCCTCTTGTTTCACCGGGTACCAAGGGAAGGATTGCAGATGATTTCTACCTCTCAGGTCTTACAAATGACGATAGACTACGTTTACGAAAGGATATGCTCGAAACCACAGGTGAAAGCCTGGGCAGATGGGCTGACTCCTTCCACAAGCTCTCTGAAATCGGAAGCATA
>CAYFWG010000030.1:0-1662 GCA_964346775.1 uncultured Mogibacterium sp. | reverse complement strand
GTCGGGCCAGAATCTGAATTAAAGAAGTGCGAAGATCTTCAGATATACAAACTTTAATAACCAAACGAAAACATAAAAAAGACACTCGGTTCATAAGAATCCGAGTGTCTTTTATTTTCGTTAAGCTATGTGTCTTTTGCTCGATAGATCTCAGTATAAGTTCCATCTTCATTGCAAATTACCATGATTTCCATTTCATCATGTTCAGAATCATACAAAGGTTCTGGCGCAGTATATCTAACGCACGTTCCACAACTACTGCTAAGGTTCCTCGGAACAGGCATAGTCCTTGCCTGATATCCCTTAGATTTGCAGAGTCTCTCGTACCTTATCGATCCAAAATGCATGAAGAATGTTGCTATATAAGTATTCATATCAATACTATAGCATTATTTTGAGATTTTGAGAAGGAATTCCCCGTCTTTTTCATCAACAGCGACGCTGTATCCCTGACTTTCTGCATAACGAGTGACATTTTCACAAGGTGTTTTTGCGTCAACTAAAACCTCATAATAAGCATCTTTGCTCTTCATAGCCTTCTGTGTCATGATGACAGGTATAGGACAAGACAGTCCTCTTGCATCAACCATAATATACCCTCCTCTACTTTACATCAGCTGCTACATTAGCTTTACTTGCTGCCTTAGCTTCCTGCTTAAAGTATGTATTTACAACTGCGATAATTGCTACAACGATAAGTCCGATGATAACTGCGATTTTGCCGTTAGGTGTAGGGCCTTCACCGCTTGCAGCCAATCCGAAGTTGTGGCAGAATGCGGCACCAATTAAAAGTCCCAATACTGTAACTGCACTGTCAGCATTACCTTCTCCAGACATAACGAGCTGTCTGAGAGGGCAGCCTCCGAGAAGTACACATGCAAATCCTGCAAGCACCATTCCAAGAGCGTTCCAAAGACCATCATTATGAGCTACAGGCTGTCCTTCAAATCCAAGAACGAAGTAAGGTGTTCCTGTAACGGATCCGAGTACCAGGTTTGTTACCAAAGCTCCAACCAGAATTGCGAGGAATCCGATGATTAGTCTTGTTTCCTTGAAAAGAACCAAGTCTCTTACTCCACCGACCATGCAAAGTCTTACTCTCTGAGCTGCTATTCCTACGAAGAGTCCTGCTGCAAGAGAAACGCCTACAGCTGCGTGCATTGCTCCAGGGCCAACGCCTTCTGCTGTGAAAGCGATGAATGCTGGTTTGATCATCAGAAGAGCAAAGATTACAGCTTCAAGAATCGGAAGAACAAGTCCTTCTGTCTTAGTAAGAGTATATGTTCTCTTAAGCGAATATCCATTCTTCAGGAAGAAAACTCCGCAGAGAATTCCTACTACGAATCCAGCCAGTCCTACTACAGCGTTCAGGTCTCCGCCAGCAAGTCTCAGGATTGTTCTGTAAGGGCATCCTAGGAACATAAGGCATCCTACCATTACAAAGAATCCAAGAACAAATCTTGTCATTGGAGCACTTCCACCCTGTGATTTGAACTCTTTCTTGGCAAATGCAGCAACAAATGCACCGATAACGATTCCGATGATCTCAGGTCTGATGTACTGTACAGGTGGAGCCTTGTCTAGACCCAAACCGCCTGCTGTATCACGAATGAAGCATGCAATACAGAATCCCCTGTTCCTAGGGTTTCCGAAATAAACCAG
>CAYFWG010000029.1:4522-11082 GCA_964346775.1 uncultured Mogibacterium sp. | reverse complement strand
GTGATGTCTATGCCCAAAGCTTTGAGTACCTGTTCGTCCTTATCGGAAAGGATTGCAGTACAGTGTGCCACACAGCCCGAGAGATTGTAGAGCTCTCTTAGTGCAAGTTCTGCAAACGGATTCGTCATCTTCGTAAGTGTTAATGCCAGGATTATCTCTTCGAGGTTGAGGCTAGATTTATCGTGGAAAATGTTGACCTTGGTATTCGCCATGCTTTCAAATATCGTTGGCGAAACTATCAGCATTTCGTCCTGTATTCCAGCGAGTTTTTTGATTGCATTCAGCACCATTGCAGCTGTGGCAACCATCCTTCTCGATGAACGTCCAGTTACGATGCTTCCGTCGGGAAGCTGGATTGCGGAAACTACTATATTCTCGTATCTCTCTGGATTCTGGACTCTTTTTGCCTCTGCATAAGCTTCGGCCTCAGCAACTGCAGGTCTATCGTACTTTGTCGCACCCACTTCTTCCATTAAGAGCTTGCAGCGCTCCAGAGTCAGCTCGTCGGCAACTCCTTTTCTATAGGAGCATTCGGCAATAAGATATCTCCTTATTACCTCTTGAATAGCTGCTTTCCTACATACCTCATCATCCGAAATACTGAATCCGGCTCTGTTGACACCCATATCGGTTGGAGATTTGTACTCATCCTCCGAATCGGTAATCGCACTAAGTATCCTCTTGATCAAAGGAAATGCATCTATATCTCTGTTGTAGTTTACAGCCGTTTCACCGTACTCTTCCAGATGAAATGGATCAATCATATTGACGTCTTTCAAGTCGGCTGTTGCTGCTTCATAAGCAATATTGACAGGATGTTTCAAAGGAAGATTCCAGATAGGGAATGTCTCAAACTTTGCATATCTCGCACTTCCGCCCATATTAAACTCGTGATAAATCTGGGAAAGCGGAGTTGCAAGTTTGCCCGATCCTCCGCCCGGACCAGTGATTACAACAAGTGGCTTGGATACTTCAATATATGGATTTGCACCATATCCCTCGGGAGAAACTATCGTATCGACATCGGTAGGATAACCCTTTGTGAATGAGTGCTTGTATGTTCGAATACCCCTTCTTTCGAGTTTGTTGATAAATTGATTTACAGCTGGTGAGTCCTCATATCTTGTAACTACAACCGAATTAACCTCCAGTTCATAGCTTCTGAAAACATCTATAAGACGCATAACTTCGATATCATAGGTAATGCCGAAGTCCTGTCTTGTTTTGCTCTTAATAATATCTCCTGCATATATGCAAATGATAACTTCCATCTCCGCCTTCATCTTGCTGAGAAGTTTTACCTTGGCATTCTCATCGAAGCCTGGAAGAACCCTCATCGCGTGTTTGTCACCGACAAGTTTTCCGCCAAACTCAAGATAGAGGCGTCCTTTTCCGCTCTCTATTCTCTCGAGAATATATTTCTTCTGTTCTTCAATATATTTCTCCGCGTTGAACCCTACCCTGTTCATAGTCTCCTTCTTTCCTAGTATTTATATAATCTCTTCTTTAGTTTGTTCTATAAAGTTTATTTTATTTATTTCGCTAAAAATGGACCGTCTCTATTAAGCCATAGACGGTTTCACTTCTATTTCGAGAATATTCCGCCTTGTAAACATCTGGTCGAATTTAATCCTGTAGTCTACAGAAATCGTTCCATAACCCTCTTCATCGAGGTTCTCGTCCAAACTGTTGGTGTAGAGTTCGAGCTCAAGCAAAGGAACAGACGGTGCCTTGTATCTTGTTATATTTCGTATGCCCGGTTTGAGCTCCATATCCATGTCGAGGTTTACGGCATCTTTTCCAAAACGACGTATGCTAATCGCCCCTTCTTTGAGCTTTAAAAGGGTTCTCATGTCTTCAAGACCGGCTTTTTCCGATTCCTCGTAAGAGATATACATCGCCTTCCCCTTTGAATACATGGTTCCCTCTGTATGAATCTCTATCGAATCTTCCTTCTCCAGCTCACGAAGGAAGGCCTCTCCACTCGGTTTCAGATTTTCTACGTATTGAGTACTTGTTATTTTCAAATTTACATTCTTCTTCATAATCATTTATTATATATGGCTTTATCGGGGTATTACAAGACCGACGTATTTCAATATTTCAATTTTTCTTTCTTTAATGTATTATTATATTTATCATTTGTAGCAAGTACAAAACTTCTTACAGAAGGGACGAAATAATATGAATAATAAAGATGAACGTTATATTACATTTGGAATTGACGAAGATAATCACGAAACTTATAGTGCCGAACCAAAGGCAGAAAATTATACACCGCATAACAAGAAGCAGAAGAAACAATCGGGAAGCGGAAATTATGTCACGAAGAGGTTTTTGGCAATCTGCCTTATATGTGCAGTATTTGTCAGCACTATACTCGGTGCAGGTCTCGGTCTACTCCTAGCTCCTGGATCAAGCAAAGGCGAGACCAAGGGTCGATCGAATCTTTCCAATCTTTCCCTTGGGGATGCAACGGGAAGCCCTCTGACGATCTCCGAGATAATCGAGAAAAACGAAGATTCGGTAGTTGAAATAATCGTCTCGGGAACATCCGAAGGACTTTTCGGCCAAATGGAGCTTACGGAAGGAGCTGGTTCTGGTGTTATCATCAATGCTGACGGTTATATCGTAACGAACTATCACGTAATTAAAGGCGCCAACAAAGTTGAGGTAACCCTTCACAACGGAGATGTGTATACAGCAAAAATAATCGGTGGCGACAGCGAGAACGATATTGCTGTCATCAAAATAAACGCAAAGAAGCTCAAACCTGTTACCATAGGAGACAGCAGCAAAGTCGAGGTCGGTGACATCGCAGTTGCAATCGGAAATCCTCTCGGACAACTCGGAGGAACAGCCACCTCGGGTATTATAAGCGCTTTGGATAGAAGACTTACAATAGACGGAAATACGATGTCCCTACTCCAGACCGACGCAGCTATCAACCCAGGAAATTCGGGAGGCGGCTTGTTTAACGGAGCGGGTGAGCTCATAGGTATCGTCGATGCCAAAAGCGCAGGAGCTGACATCGAAGGTCTTGCTTTTGCGATTCCGATCAATAATGTAGACGACATAATCAACGCCCTCGTCAAAACAGGAAAAGTAAGCGCAAAGCCGTCAATAGGCATAATGATTCAGGATGTTTCGAAGGAGAACGCCGAATACTACAACCTCAAAGAAGCCGGAGTGTATGTGGCTGAGGTTAGCGGCGATAACGCAAAGAAGGCGGGGTTCAAAAAAGGTGATCGAGTTGTTTCTATAGAAGGTAAGAAGATAGAAAGCAGCAGCGATCTTATCTCGAGAGTCAGGGAACAGAAGATTGGCGATAAGGTAACCGTAGTCGTAATGAGAGATGGTCAGGAAATCGAAATTAAAACCATACTCGAAGAAACGAATGCATCAGTTGAATAGAATTTAGTGAAAATCTAGATTTGAATAAACACAGAATAATAGCCCGCACTCGACGAGTGCGGGCTATCTGTATCTCAATTCTTATTGTCTACTCGGTTTCAATCGGAATATCCATCTTCTTCCCGAGATCGTATACGAATTTCTTAAGCTCCTTGACGTGGCTATCAGCCTCTCTTCTTGCTGTTTCTGAATCGCCTTCAACTATAGCTGTCATAATCTTATTATGCTGATTTATCGTAGATTCGTATAAGGTAAAATCGTCGTAGTACAGATACCTGAATCTCAGTGAAAGATCCTGTACGTAACGAACCAGCTGGCTCAAAGTTTCATTCGCACAGCAAGCTACGATAAAGTTGTGGAACTTTTCGTCAAGCTCGATAATAGATTCCTTGTCCTCGGTCTTCATAGCAAGTTCGCATTCCCTAGATATTTTGCGAAGTTCTTCTCTTTCGGCATCTTTGATTCTTTGAGCTGCAAGCTGAGCAACAAAGCCTTCCAGATCTTCCCTGACTTCAAACACGTCTATCATGTCTTTGATAGAGATATTCGCAACATATGCACCACGTCTCGGCTCAACTTTGACCAGACCGTCTTCGGCGAGTCTCTTGATTGCCTCTCTTATCGGTGTTCTGCTTACGTTCATCTTCTCCGAAAGATTGATTTCCATCAGTCTTGTCTGTGAAAGAATTTCTCCCGTAAGAATCTTGTGTTTAAGTTCAAGATATACGAGCTCTTTCAGAGGCTTCTGTACTTTTAGCTGAAAGTCTAACATTTCAATTGCTCCTTCTAACGCAGGCTGCCAGTTTCGGTCAACCATACTCGCAGGTTCTCCCTGCAACAGCTGTGTTTTTTTATCTTTGAAAAATCATCTTCGGCAGTATTCTTATCCGAATAATAAGCTACCATGGTAGGCCCGCTTCCGCTCATTAGGACTCTTTCGGCCCGAAGATTCTTCTGCATGTATTCTTTGAGCTCTGCAGCTTCAGGATAGGATCTAAGGACGTAATCTTCGAAATCGTTTTCGAAAAGTTCTTCCCCTCTTGATTCTGAATATGAAGCATCGATAGCTTCATAAGCTTCTCGTGTCGATACCCCTATTCCCGGATTCGCCAGTATAATATATCTGTGATACGGGTCGACTGGTTCTACGATTTCACCTATACCGCTTACAAGAGCAGCCGGACTTGCTTCCTCGATTCCTTGCATTTGTTCCAGGCTGTTATAATTCCTGTATGAATTTATCATCAGCGATAATGGAACGTCTACCCCGACAGATACTCCTATGTCCATAAGCTCTCTTAGGCTTAGTGGGAAATCCAGCAAAGCGTTCAGTCCAAGCATGGTCACTGCGGCATTACCGCTCCCTCCTGCTATTCCGGCAGCGATGGGAAGCCTCTTATCGATCTTAATGACAAGAGTCTCTAATTCCTCATATTTCGCCTTGGGAATTGCACCGAGAAGGGCTTTAACTCCCTTGAGAGCAAGGTTATCCATACCCAGAGGGATATCTTTAGTGTCTAAACATAAATATACAACAACTTGAAAAATATCGCAATGCACTGTCTTGTATTTTGTACTATTATTCAAACATTTCTCGATAGTTATCACATCATGAAGTCCTAAATCCTGCATTCGGGAGTATATGTTGTGATATCCGTCTGGTCTTTTTCCAACGACTGCAAGAGATAGGTTGATCTTGGCATGTGCCGATAATTCGATTTTTTGAATGTTTTTATTCATCATTAATACCTGATTTGTAAATTCGTATATTGAAAAAGGCGGGAAGCCGACGCTCCCCGCTTTTACCTTATTTCTTGTTTGATTGACCTTTTGTTTTCTTTTTTGCTGCAGCCTTCTCGCCTTTTCTGAGAGCCCTTAGCGCTTCTATCGATCTGTCCGCCTTGTTAATAGGAGCTGGCGCGTGTACGTGGTATACGTTCTTGAGGTATTCGGCACAAATGTCTATCTTCTTATCTGCAGCCGATTCCTCTTCCTTAGCCTTCTTCAGCTTCTTCTTAGCAAGCTTGGCCTCTTTCTTTTCCTGCTCAGCTCTTACTTCTTCGACCGAACGTCCGGTTCTCCTAGCTTCTTTGTACGGATTGAAAGCCGCTTCTTTGGGCTCGACAACCTCAGATTCATCTTCCTTCTTCTTGTTCTGGCGAACGGAGATTACCATAATTCCGCCGAACATGACAACCATCATAACCATGTTGACGATATTGTTGACCCTCTGGTTGTAAGTCTTGAAGGTTATAGTTGTGTCTTTGCCTAGAGTTTCTCCCTCGTTATCGGTAAAGCCACTTTTAATGATGAGTCTGTAGTCCTCGTTATTCTTCGCAACGAAATCTGTACCGTCGGTGTCTGCAATCGCAAGAACCAAGCCCTCTTCTGAATCGCTGTATAGAACTTTGATAGGAACTGACTTGTCTTCGCTGTCCTTCAGCTGAATCATTTTCTCGTTGGCTTTCTTTGCCTCTTTCGAGTTGACAGTCTTGCTGAATTTTAGTTTAACACCCAGGTTCTCCATTGAAGTGTTCTTCTGCCCATTCTCAGGGTAGGAAGATAATAGTGAAAAACCGCTCGCAGCATATGTAAATGTTGCACTCAGCATCACTGCCATCATTGCCAAAACGGCAATCAGAGATTTTCTCTTCATTAATTATTGTCCTCCGCTTTATCCTTATCTCTCTTTCGCCGAAAGAATTCCTTAAGCTGTCTGCTACATTCTTCTTCCAGAACACCAGCAGTCACTTCGATTCGGTGATTAAGATTATTGCTATTTGCTACATTAAGAACCGATCCGCACGCTCCCGTCTTGGGGTCCTTAGCACCTATAACGAGCCTTCCGATTCTTGCCAAAATCATTGCGCCTGCACACATACAGCAGGGTTCCAAGGTGACATATATAGTTGCACCATTGAGCCATTTTGAGCCGAGCCTTGATTCGGCTTCAGCTATTGCAAGCATTTCGGCATGTGCCGACGAGTTCTTGTCGGTCTCAACCCTGTTGTGGGCCACCGCTATGATTTCGCCATCTTTAACTATGATTGCTCCTACAGGAACTTCGTCAGCGAGAGATGCTTTCTCAGCCTCTGAAATCGCTTTGAGCATATACTTCTCATCATCTGTTAAATTTTCTTTTTTCT
>CAYFWG010000029.1:0-4512 GCA_964346775.1 uncultured Mogibacterium sp. | reverse complement strand
TGTTATATTCTATCACAACAACTATAGGGGTTTCAAGCATTATAACATCTTCAGCCTTTATTTTATTGGATTATAGGACATAAGAAAACAGGGCATTGCCCTGTCCTCTTATAGGTATTTACTGTTACTGTCTTTTACTGTCTTCTCACTTAACTTTAGAAGAATGCCTTGATTGCGCCCTTGTACTTTTCATCGATAAACTTCTTAACTTCTTCTGTCTGAAGAGCTTTAACGAGTGCTTTTGTTTCTTCATTGTCTTCTTTGCCTGCCTGAACAGCTATGATGTTTACGTATGTTTGAGCAGCTTCAGAATCAGCTTTTTCATAAGCGATAGCATCTTTAGCAGTCAGTTTTGCTCCGAGTGCATAGTTTCCGTTGATTACAGCAAGGCTGAGGTCAGGAAGAGATGCAGGGATTGCTGCAGCTTCGAGTTCAACGATGTCCTGCTTTGTAGCTGTAAGTCCTGCGCCGTCTTTCAGCTTGATAACTCCGTTAGCTGCGAGAAGCTGAAGTGCTCTTGCTTCGTTTGTAACGTCGTTAGGAACTCCGATTTTGTCGCCCTGTGCGAGTTCATCAAAGGATGATTTCTGACCTTTGTATACTCCGATAGGCTCGAAGTGAATCTTTGCTACAGACTTGATGTCTGTCTTGTTCTCTTCATTGTACTGGTCGAGGTATGGCTGGTGCTGGAAGTAGTTTGCATCGCAGTCACCGCTTGTAACTGCTTCGTTAGGCTGTACGTAATCCTGGAATTCTACAACTTCCAAAGTCCATCCTTCTTCTGCTAGTTTGTCTTTTGCTGCATTAAGAATTTCTGCATGTGGTGTAGGGGATGCCGCAACCTTAATTACCTTTTTCTCTGATGTGGATCCTCCACAAGCTGTGAGGAATGCGAGTGTCAGCGCCAAAACCGCTGCGATTAGACCTGTTTTCTTGATGTTCTTCATGATTTTACCTCCATTTAATTAAATAATTATTTTTGATAGCTAAATTATTGGTTTGTTAAGTGACAGCTTATAGTTTAATACCCTTACGGTTCTTAAACTAATTGAGTCGATTATCGAGTTTAGTTGCGATTTTTACACCGAATTCCTGCATTACCTGAACGAGTACTATCAGTACAACTACTGTAATCCACATTATTGTAGGTTGGAATCTGTATAATCCGTATCTGATAGCGATATCTCCAAGGCCTCCGCCTCCTACGATTCCTGCCATCGCGGAATATCCCAGTATGGTTATAGTTGCTACCGCAGCTCCGTTCATAAGTGACGGTCTCGCTTCCGCAAGTAGAACCTTCCATACGATCTGCATGTTGCTTGCTCCCATTGCCTGCGCCGCTTCTACGACTCCGTTGTCGACTTCCAGAAGAGACTGTTCGACCATTCGTGCTACGAAAGGTGTTGCCGCTACGATCAAGGCTGCCGTTGTTGCCGATGTTCCTATTCCTGTTCCGATGACAATACGTATGTATGGCATCAGGGCAATCATCAATATCAGAAAAGGTACGGACCTGAGAACGTTGACTATAAATCCGACCACTTTGTTGTAAACCGGAATCGGCTTAATGCCGTTAGGGCCTGTGACTATTAGGGATACTCCGATTGGAAGTCCTATCATATAAGCTACAATAGTTCCTATCACAGTCATAAACAGTGTTTCGAGGAGTCCTTGCCAAAGCATGCTTACAAGAGTTGTTGTATCCATATTATGCTTCCTCCCCTTCTTCTGTTATTTCCGTAAAGTTTACCTCGGATTTTCTAAGGAATTCTTTCTGCTGTTCAGCTTTGACCGGGTCATCTGCCAGGCATATTACCATCTGTCCTTTTTGCTGATCTCCTATAACATCCATGTTGGCATATAGGAAGTTAACAGGTGCTTGCAGTTCCATTATCATCTTGGATATTACCGGTTCGTATGCCGACTTACCGTCAAATACGAGTCTTAGACGATGGCGGGTCGATGTCTTTCCGCTTTCCGAAACTTCCTTGTTCTCGCCACTTGGGAAGAAAAGTTTTCTTGCCGCCTGGGTCTTAGGATAAGTGAAGATTTCCTGTACATCTCCTCTTTCGACAATCTGACCGTTCTCGATAACCGCAACCTTCTTGCAAAGCTGTTTGATTACTTCCATCTCGTGGGTAATCACTACCAGAGTTATCCCTCTTTCCTCGTTGATTTTCTTAAGCAAAGCGAGGATCGATCTTGTCGTCTTAGGGTCGAGAGCCGATGTAGCTTCGTCACAGAGGATGACTTCTGGTTCCGATGCGAGTGCTCTTGCGATAGCTACTCTTTGTTTCTGTCCTCCGGATAGCTGTGAAGGATATGAGTGAGCTCTATCTTCGAGATCGACTACCTTGAGTAGCTCTTTTGCCTTCTTCAAAGCCTCTTCCTTGGGATAGCCTGCGATTTCAAGTGGAAAACAGATGTTTCCTATAGCGTCTCTTTGCATCAGCAGATTGAATTGCTGGAATATCATCGATATCTTTCTTCTGCTAAGATTGAGATCCTTGTTCTTGAGGCCAGTCAGGACTTTATTGTCGAAGAGAACTTTTCCCTCTGTCGGTTGTTCCAGCAGATTAATCGTTCTTACCAAAGTTGATTTGCCCGCTCCCGACAGACCGATAATTCCATACGAGTCGCCGTGGTCGATATCGAGGTTGATATCCTTGAGAGCCGTTACCTTGCCGCTTTTTGTGTCAAATTCTTTGCTGACACCCTGCAGGCTTATAATATGATCGCTCAACTTTTCTCCTTTCATAAACAAAACGAGGGCACGGTCTTAACAACCTGCCCTCGAAAAAAATGACATATCATGAGAAAAACTCATAGTGTGGGTTCGTTATCAGACCTATCCTATGCAATATCAGCACCGCACATGCGCATGCCCATCATTCCCATGTTCATCATAATTGAATTATATGTATTAATCATACGGATGTGCTCCTTTCATAGAATAAGTTCTGTGTAGACTATAACAATCTTCCTTGTTGCTGTCAACTGATTTTTTTAATTTTTTTGTGTATTTAAACAAAAACTTTCTATCTGTTTCTGTCTTCCGAATCTGGATTCTTTGTAATCAGCCATTTGTAAGCATCTTCCATATCCTTGACCGATTTGAAAGCGTGTGCAGGCAATGGCATTATCATCTTGTCATTCATCCAGACATAGATTCCATCTTCAGTTAGATCTACGAGTTTCATATCGCTGTAAGTAAAGGTGTTTTCATCATCCCCTGTAACTGTAGTGAAGAAATCGTCGTGGAAGGAAATCCTATTCTCTACTGGGCGTACACGTTCGATATCCAGGCTTGAAGCGTCTATGGCCCTCTCTTGTTGTTTAAGGATCATCCTTCTCGACAAAGCAACACCTATTATTCCTGCAACTGTCATTATGCCCGCTGCCATCTTCACGACACCTTCGCCTACAGGGAATATAGCGAAGAGAATAATTATTCCGACAGCAACGATGACGAAGGTCAGTCTTTGCCTGTTTACGATTCTTCTGCCGTCTCGAGTGTAAAGTATCCTATATCTCCCGAAGGCTTTGTAATCCGCATCGTTAAGGGTGAATTTCAAGTCTCTGAAGTTGTTGTTTGAAGCCATGAGGTTCTCCTTGTCACTATGATTCTGTAAATGATTCTTTAGATGATTCCTTTAATGATTCTTTGAAATACTCTTGTATGTATTCGCTGAATTCCGCCGTTATGCTGTTCTCGAAGAAATTCCAGAAGTCCTGATTATCTTTGAACTTTGGCAGGACGGTCTTCATCGTCACATTATATATCGACTCGTCGCCTTCGCGCCACATATTCTCGACAAAACCGCAAAATTTTGCGACCATCTTATGTCGTCTCTCGTCCTCAAAGCTTTCGATAAAGCGATCGGTAGCATATCCGAAATATCCGTCTGAATCGAGCTTCCCATTCACAGTGTATTCATTATATATGTCGTATGCATCACGGTAGATCGTGCTTAAAGATCTGCCAAAGGCTTTAGCGTTCTTTGTTCCGAAACCATCTCTCTTAGGCAATGCCGCCTTGATGCCATCCAGTTCGAATTGTTCTATCCATGGATGAATCTCGTATCTGACGGTTATCGGTCCAGATATCGTTACGCCTTCTTTCGGTATATATACATTGCCGAGAAGCGATTCGTCTTTAATATATTTGTCTGCGAACTCTTCTTCGTCTTTGTCGGTAAAACTTACCGACACCTCCATCTTGGGAGGATCGCATCAGGTCGTAAACTTGACGACTTCGAGGACTATGTCCTTGAAGTTCAGCTTATTCATATATTCAATTGCGTTTTCATTTAAGCTAATCATTTCTTACATGACCTCATAGGGTTACCCATTCCGCCTCCAAGACCTATAGGCTTCCAGGCGACGGCTGTGCCGTCGTCGACCTCTATCATATAGCCGCAGCCGGGATGAGGTGTCCAGTCCCACATGTCTTCCATGTCTTCTGGGAAGAGGTCCTCCATTAGGTATGACATTACACCGCCGTGGATAACG
>CAYFWG010000028.1:9800-11230 GCA_964346775.1 uncultured Mogibacterium sp. | reverse complement strand
CGTTTGGAACCGCAACGTTATATAAACAATTTAATATGCTCATGTATGGAAACTATCCGTATGATCTCAAGTGCCGAATTAAAGGAGACTGCGGACATCTGTCGAACGAGGACTGCGGGAAGGTGATTTGCAAGATGCTCGCCGATCGATTCTCCGGCAGTGCAGATGGCCCTCGTGAAAAATTACCAGCAATTATGCTCGCCCATCTAAGCGAGAACAACAACGCTCCTTTCTATGCCAGACAGACTGTTGAAAGCATACTCAAAGACGGAGGGTTCAGAAAAGACAGGGATTATTCTCTGACAATAGCTTCGAAGGAAGGAGTTTGTTACCTGGACGAGCAATGAATATAAATATCATATGTATAGGAAAACTCAAAGAAAAATATTGGCAGGCGGCGATTCAGGAATACCTGAAGAGGCTGGGCTCTTATTGTAAGGTGCAAATCATCGAACTCAAGGAGACAAAGCTACCGTCAAATCCGTCTTCATCCGACGAAAAAAAGGTGATTGAAACGGAAGGTGAGCGTATAATAGAGAGGATTAATGAGACCGACTTTGTCATATCTATGGAGATAGAAGGGGAAGAACTGAGTTCTGACGAACTTGCAAAGAAAATAGAAAAAGTCTCGTTTGAGAAATCTACGATAGACTTTGTGATCGGTGGAAGCCTCGGGCTGAGCGACAGAGTCAAAAAAAGAGCCGACATGAGTTTGAGTTTCGGAAGAATAACACTCCCTCATCAGCTAGCGAGAGTCGTTTTGGCGGAACAGATCTATAGAGCGTTCAAAATCATTAACAACGAGAAATATCACAAATAGGTGTGAGCCTGTTTTTAAGATAATATTAATAATAAAAACCTGGAGGATAGACAGAAGAAAGATGGAAAACAAGAATCAGAAAAAAGTCGCAAAGGGCCAACAGAAAACCATGAGCGATTATGAAAAAGAGCGTAAGAGGTTCAATAAATTTGCAAAAGTTGTATCGCTAGTCCTTGTTGCCGTAATGCTTATTTTCACGTTCATAACAGCAGGAATGTTGATTTTCGAATAATCAAAACGAGTCATATTGTTTTTTTGTATTTGTATTCTATTACAAACAACTGAAAAAAGTTGAAAAATAAGGGGTTTTAGACACAAAAAACTTCAGAAAAATGTTTTGATTGAAGAACAAAAAGCATTGGCATATAATTAACATAGGGAAGTTGTTAGCTTGAGGGGGGCATCAGCAAGAAGCTCCCCTCTATATAATAGAAGATTACCCCCCATACATAGAAAGGAAGTGCTTATGTCGAAGGCAGATATTGAAAAAGTCAAAATAGCCGAATCGGAAGCCGATAATATCAAGAAAATGGTTCACGATGAAGCGGCGGAAATAATTGCTGAAGGCAAGAAAAAAGCAAATGATATTTTCGAGGAAGCGAATGTTAAG
>CAYFWG010000028.1:0-9725 GCA_964346775.1 uncultured Mogibacterium sp. | reverse complement strand
ACGGTCGAGCGAACTTAGATGAAATAGCAGAATTTATTGTAGGAAAGGTAGTGGATACTGATGGCAATAGTTAAGATGAAAAAACTATCTGTCATAGGTTTGCAAGAGGAAAGGGAGGCCATACTTCGCGATTTGATGAATCTCGGAGCAGTCGAAATATCCGGTGCTACCAACAAGCTCCAAGATGAAGACTGGCAAAAGCTCGTAGTACGAGACAGCGATGAGGCAAGAGCAACGGAAAAGGACAAAGAACTGTCCAGGGTCCAGCAGGCGCTTGCTCTAATCGCAAAGCATGGCACAGACAAACCGAAAGCATTCCAAATCAGGAGAAACATTACTGAAGAGGAATTTGACGGTTTAAGATCCCAAACCGATAGATTCAAGACAGAGACAGAGGAGATCCTCGATTTATACGAGGAATTTAATCAAGCGCAGGCCAAAGAAAACGCTGCATACTCTCAAATCTACGCTTTGAAACCGTGGAAGAAATACGATATTCCTCTCGAGGAAAAATCCACAGAACGCTTGATGATTAAACTTGGAGTATTTCCTCCTCACACGGATGTGAAGGCACTTGAAAGAGAGCTTGATGAAGAATCCTACCCATGCTTCTTAGAGGAACTGGGAAGAGATAAGGAACAGCTTTACGCAAGTTACTGGTATTTCAAGGAAGATGAAGACAAAGTACTCGAAGTTTTAAAGAAGGTCGGTCTTGCAAAGCCTACGTTTACAGATGCGCCAGGAATGGTCGTAGACAACATGGGAAGGTACAAGAGCAATATCAGGGAATATAAGGCTAAGAGAGAAGAGATTCTCATACAAATGTCGCAGAAGACCAGATATAAGGAAGACCTCGAGCTTTATCATGACATGCTGGTTCTTGACAGAGATGAATCCAGAATCAGAAGCAACCTCGTCAACACGACAAGGGCGTTTGAATTTGACGGCTTTGTCCCGACTGTGGCTATGGCAGATGTGGAGAAGGCTCTCGACAAATACTTTTGCAACTATGAATTCAGCGAGCCGGAGGAAGAGGACGATGTTCCTGTTAAACTGAAACTCGGCAACTTCTTCTCGCCTATGGAATTTGTAACCAAGCTGTATTCCATGCCGAACTACAGAGAGGTGGATCCGACATCGATTTTATCGATATTCTACATTATCTTCTTCGGAATCATGTTCGGAGACGTAGGATACGGAATACTACTTATTATAGGTGCGATTGTCGCAGTCAAGAAATTCCACATGGTAGAAGGCGGATTGGGACAACTGGTCAAGATTACCTTTTACAGCGGAATCTCAAGTGTGATATGGGGAGTTTTGTTCGGAAGTTTCTTCGGAGACATTATCCCTGTCGTCGGAAGAACCTTCTTCGACAAGGAGATAGTAATAAATCCTCTTTGGCTAGACCCCGCGAAGGAACCGATGACATTCCTCGTGTTCTCTTGCGGATTGGGCATAGTCCACCTGTTCATCGGAATGGGAATCCACGCATACGAACTGATTAAAGACGGTAAATTTCTAGATGCGGTAAACGACGTATTTATTTGGTACTTGATCGTTCTTGGAGCAGTAATGTTGCTTTTCGGATCGAAAGTATCACCAAGTCTACCAGGTATCGGCAAATGGATGCTTATTGTCGGACTGGCACTTGCAATAATTCTCCCGATATTCATAGCCAAGGGAGCGGGAAAAGCTCTGGGACTTTGGAATATTTACAGCGGAGTGAGCGGAAATTTGTCGGATATCCTATCGTATTCGAGATTGCTCGGATTAGGACTGGCATCCACATCTATTGCGGCGGTATTTAATTTCCTGGCATCTATGGGAGGCAAAACCGTTGTAGGAGTAATAATGTTCATAGTAATTTTCCTTGCGGGACACGCATTGAATTTCGCTATAAATGCATTGGGTGCATTCGTACACTCATGCAGACTGCAGTACGTCGAGTTCTTCGGTAAATTCTACGAAGGCGAAGGCAGAGAATTTAATCCATTTGATCGGAAAACAAAGTATATCAATATCATTGAAGGAGGAAAGTAATATGAGTATTGGATTGGCACTGGCAGTATTGGGAGCTGCAATAGCAACTTGTGCAGGAATCGGAAGTGCACTTGGAGTAGGTATTGCCGGAGAGGCGGCCGATGGAGTAATGTCCGGAGGAAACACATCGTTCGGAGCAACACTGGTTCTTCAGGCTTTGCCTGGAACACAAGGTATCTACGGAATGGTTATCGCCGTAATGATTCTTACCAAGACAGGAATTCTTGGTGGAGCAGGAGTTGACCTGACAATGGCACAGGGAATTGCACTTCTTGTAGCAGGACTTCCTGTAGGAATAGTAGGTATCTGGTCGGGACTTTGCCAAGGTAAAGTATCTGCAGCAGGTATTCAGCTCGTTTCGAAGGGTGGATCCCTCGGTAACGCTATCATTTATGCAGTAATGGTAGAGACTTACGCAATTCTCGCATTCATTGTTTCGTTCCTGATGTACAACGGAATAACTGTTGGCTAATTAAAAACAGTTTATTACATCAGAAAGGAAACGGTGAGATATGAGTATTGACGCCATAACAAAAAGAATAAGCGACGAGGCAAATGCTTATGCTGCCGAATACAAGAAGCAGGCAGAAGTTGAGGTGGAAGAAATTCTGAAAGAAGCTCAAAACAAAGCCGACAAAGTTCTGAAAAAAGCCCAGTTACGCACAGAGAAGGATGCTCAGACTCTCATTGAGAGAAGAAAGTCTGTTGCAGGTCTGGAATCAAGAAAGATGCAGCTGAACGCTAAGCAGGAACTTATTAAAGAAAGCTTTGATAAAGCTCTCGACAAGTTTATGAATCTCGATGAGGAGAAATATTTGAAATTCCTCATATCTGGTCTTTCCGCATTTGTCGGAGAAGGTGGAGAAATCCAGCTTTCCGCAGATGATTTGAAGAAATATGGAAAGAAACTCGAGGATGAGTTTGTCGGAAAACTCACAGTAAGCAAAGAGCCAGTTAATATAGACGGTGGATTTTTGTTGAAACAGGACAAGATTTCAATTAACGCGTCCATAGAAAAACTTCTAGAAGATCAAAAATCCAAACTTACCGGAGAAATAGCAAAGAGGCTTTTTCCGGAATAAGTAGCCATTAGAAATATTAACAGAAAGGAGAATTCATATGGGAACTGATTATATCTTCTCATCATCTTACATAAGAAGCTTGGAGAGAAATATGCTCAAAGAAGAACAGTTCCGTTCAATGATAGCCTCCAATAATATAGATGAAATATGCAATACGATACAGAGTGCCGGCTATGGAAGTGAAAACGAACCTTTAACTCCGACAAATTATCAATACATCGTAGGTCAGACCAAGAGAGCTTGGAAGAACGATATTATAGCCTTGAGTGATAAATACGAGGGACTTAAAGCCCTTGTGTATATTAACGATTACCACAATATCAAGGTGCTTATAAAATCAGAAGCTCTAGGGGTGGATCGTTCAGATATTCTTCTGGACACCGGAACACTTCCGGTGGTTGATATGAAAGAAGCCGTACTTAATCGAAAAGGCGAGAACATTACGCCGTTTATGTACAAGGCGATGATGGAATCTGCAGAGGCTCTTGCGAGAACGGGAGACCCTCAACTTGTAGATACTATCTGCGATAAGTATTGCTTCATTGATATCAACGAGTCGGCAGATATAGCGAATAATGAATTTATTAAAGGATTCGTAAGGATGTACACTGATATCATAAATTTTATGACATATTTAAGAGTGAAGGCGGTAGGTGGATCCTGGAGCTATTTTAGAGATGTATTCGTTCACGGCGGAAATGTCGAGGAACAGGTTTTCAGTAGAGTAACGGAAGCCGATGTCGGAACATTTGCAAAAGCTTTTACCAACAGTGAGATGGGAGAGGCTGTAACGGTAGGTCGCGAACACTATGAGAAAACCAAGGACTTTTCGCTTCTCGAAAAGCTCTGTGACGATGCGCTTATGAACTATATCGAGAAAGCAAAGATGATAACATACGGGCCGGAAGTTCTGTTTGCTTACATGGTTGCAAAACACATTGAAGCGAAGAATATCAGGATACTGATTGGCGGTAAGCTTGCCGGTGTTGAACCGGAGAAGCTTGCAGAAAGGATCAGACGGGCTTATGAGTAAAATAGGAATTATCGGAGACGCGGATAGCGTTCTGGGCTTCAAAGCCTTCGGACTTGAGGCTCACGTATGTAACAATGCCGAAGGGGCATCCGAAACATTAAAGAATCTTGTCAGGAACGACTACGGGATTATCTTTATTACGGAGAGATATTACAAAGAACTGGAAGAAGATATCACCAAATACGCTGAACTGAGCATACCGGCAATTATTGCGATTCCGGGAAGTGACGGAAGTTACGGTATCGGATTGTCGAATGTAAAGTATGCGGTAGAGAAAGCGGTAGGAGCAGACATCCTATTTGGCGATGAGTAAGGGAGGTATTTGAGCATGGAGCAAGGTAAAATCGTAAAGATATCCGGACCTCTTGTAGTAGCAACGAACATGGAGAAGGCAGACATGTTCGATATTGTAAGCGTCGGTGAAATCGGCCTTATGGGCGAAATTATCGAGATGCGAGAAGGAAACGCTTCAATTCAGGTTTACGAAGAAACAACCGGTCTGAAGCCGGGCGAACCTGTAATTAGTAGAAACAGACCCCTTTCCGTTGAGCTTGGACCGGGACTGATAGAAAGTATATATGACGGTATTCAAAGACCGCTGACCGTACTTCTCGAGACGGCGGGAACGAATATCAGCAGGGGAGTAAGTGCAGTTGCTCTCAATCGTGAGAAAAAATGGGACTTCAAGCCTCTTGTCAAAGAAGGCGATACCGTAGAAGCGGGAGATTTCCTCGGAGAAGTTGAGGAAACTTTGGCTGTATCTCACAAGATAATGGTACCTTACCGTGTAAGCGGCAAGGTCAAAATGATTAAAAGCGGAAGCTTTACCGTTGAAGAGGTAATCGCTGTAGTAACGGATTCCGAAGGCAATGACCACGATTGCATGATGATGCAGCATTGGCCGGTCAGAGTTGAAAGACCTTACAAAGAAAAATTGCCTCCGAACGATCCGCTGATTACGGGACAGAGGGTTGTAGATACTATGTTCCCTATCGCAAAGGGCGGAACAGCTGCTGTTCCTGGACCTTTCGGATCAGGAAAGACGGTTATTCAGCACCAGCTTGCTAAGTGGGCTGACGCCGACATAGTTGTATATATCGGCTGCGGAGAGCGTGGTAACGAGATGACCGAGGTACTCATGGAGTTCCCGGAACTGATCGACCCGAAGACCGGAGAATCCCTCATGAAGAGAACGGTTCTTATCGCAAACACTTCCGACATGCCGGTAGCTGCAAGAGAAGCATCTGTATATACAGGAATTACAATAGCTGAGTATTTCAGAGACATGGGATATTCTGTAGCCCTCATGGCAGACTCAACATCAAGATGGGCTGAGGCGCTTAGAGAAATGTCTGGTCGACTCGAAGAAATGCCGGGTGAAGAAGGTTATCCTGCTTACCTCGCATCGAGATTGGCACAGTTCTACGAAAGAGCCGGCAAAGTCGTATGTATGGGTAAAGACAATAGAGAAGGAGCACTTTCCGCAATCGGAGCTGTATCTCCTCCGGGAGGAGACGTTTCGGAACCAGTATCTCAGGCTACGCTGCGTATCGTTAAGGTATACTGGGGACTCGACGCCGCTTTGGCACACGCAAGGCACTTCCCTGCCATCAACTGGCTGAACAGTTACTCCCTATATCAGGAGAGACTGGATAAGTGGTTTGCAGACAATATAGATAGAGAATTCCCTAAGAACAGACAGAAGGCGATGAACCTTCTTCAGCAGGAAGCGGAATTGAACGAAATCGTTCAGCTTGTAGGGGTCGACGGACTATCCAAAGAGGACAAGCTCAAGCTCGAAATTTGCAAGATGATTCGTGAGGACTTCCTTCACCAGAACTCATTCCACGAGATCGATACATACTCATCTGTTAATAAGCAGAATAGATTGATGTCTGTAATCCTTTTCTTCCACGAGCTGGGTAAGAATGCTTTGGCTGAGAATGTCGATTTTAACAGCATAGCAAGTATGCCTCTTAGAGAAGACATCGGACGTTTCAAGTACACAGAGGAAGACAAGGTCGATTCAGCATACGAAGACCTCAAATCAAAATTGGAAGATGCTTTTGGAAAGCTGATTAAGGAAGCAGGTGAGGCTGATGATTAAAGAATATAAAACTATATCAGAAGTAACCGGCCCGTTGATGCTGGTCAAAGGTGTTGAAGGCGTCGGCTATGACGAACTGGGTGAAATTGAACTGTCTAACGGATATATAAGAAGCTGTAAGGTTTTGGAAATCAACGGAACAGACATCCTCGTACAGCTCTTTGAGGGTGCGGCAGGAATGAACCTCAAGCAGTCCAAGGTAAGATTCCTCGGACACTCCACCGAACTCGGCGTATCCATGGATATGCTCGGCAGAATGTTCGACGGAATGGGAAGACCTATAGACGGCGGTGCAGAAATTATTCCTGATAAGACTCTCGACATCAACGGAGTTGCAATGAACCCTGCAGCAAGAGAGTACCCTTCGGAATTTATCCAGACTGGAGTTTCTGGAATAGACGGACTTAATACACTTGTTAGAGGACAGAAACTGCCTATTTTCTCAGGTTCAGGACTTCCTCATGCAAACCTGGCAGCACAGATTGCCCGTCAGGCAAAGGTAAGAGGAACCGATTCCAAGTTCGCTGTAGTATTCGCAGCAGTAGGTATTACATTTGAGGAAGCTGACTTCTTCATGACCGACTTCCGTGAATCTGGAGCTATCGATAGGACGGTTATGTTCCTCAACTTAGCTAATGACCCTGCTGTTGAGCGTATCGCTACGCCGCGTATGGCATTGACAGCTGCAGAATATCTCGCATTCGAGAAAGAAATGCACGTATTGGTAATCATTACAGATATTACCAACTACGCTGAATCTTTGAGAGAGGTATCAGCTGCTCGTAAAGAGGTACCGGGACGTCGTGGATATCCGGGATATCTCTATACAGACCTTGCAACAATGTACGAAAGAGCAGGAAAGAAGAAAGGCATAGACGGATCAATCACCATGATTCCTATCGTATCCATGCCTGAAGATGATATTACACACCCTATTCCTGACCTTACAGGATATATCACAGAGGGACAGATTATTCTTTCGAGAGACCTGTACCGCAGAGGAATTACACCGCCTATCGATGTACTTCCTTCACTGTCAAGATTGAAGGATAAGGGAATCGGCGAAGGCAAGACCCGTAAGGATCATGCAGATACGATGAACCAGTTGTTCGCCATCTATTCAAGAGGTAAGGACGCCAAGGAACTTATGGCGATTCTCGGTGAGGCGGCACTGTCAGACATCGATAAGAAGTATGCAGAATTTTCAGACGAATTCGAAGAAGAGTATGGAAACCAAGGAAATCAAAGCGATAGATCTATCGAAGAAACTTTAGATATCGGTTGGTCTCTTCTCAAGAAGATGCCGAGAAGCGAACTTAAACGTATCCACGAGGAATACCTCGAAGAGTGGTACGACGCTAAGTAGGTAAATTGCGAAACCATATTTCGCGATACCGAATGAAAGGAATTTGAGTATGGCAAGACTTAATGTAAAACCGACTCGTATGGTCCTTTCTAAGCTCAAGGGTCAGCTTAAGGTAGCAATCAAGGGACATAAACTCATGAAGGACAAGAGAGATGAGCTTATGAGACTTTTCCTTGAACAGGCAAGAGCCATAAAAACTCTCCGAGAGGAGATAGACCCACAGCTTATGGAAGTGTATCAGAGCTTTGCGATAGCAAGAGGGGAGATGAACCCCGAAATGCTTGAGGAGTCACTTATGTATCCTAAGAACAGCGTGACGCTGATTGCAACGACAAAGAATGTAATGTCAGTAGACGTTCCGTCGTTCCAATTCCAGCACGCTTCTACGGAAACAGGAAGTGTATATCCTTATGGTTTTGCTATGACATCAGGAGCTCTTGACCAGTCAATTTCAAAATTGACTGTACTTTTCCCAAAGCTGATGAAGCTGGCTGAGATGGAGAAGGAAGCAATGCTTCTGGCCGACGAGATCGAGAAAACCAGAAGGCGTGTAAATGCTCTCGAGTATCTGAAGATACCTGCATATCAGGAAACTATCAAGTATATCAAGATGAGGCTCGCAGAAGATGAGCGTGGTAACCAGACAAGACTGATGAAGGTCAAGGATATGATGGTTGCTGAGCAGATCGAACTGGAAAGAGCACGCACCGCAAGGATTCTGGAAGAATCAAAGGCAGGCTCGTTCTAGACTAAACGGAACAAACCTGAATTATCACAAGTTTTTATTAAACAAAATAGAGAGCACGAAAAAAAGGGAAGTCCTTTAGGACTTCCCTTTTTGCAATTCTAGTTTATATATTTTCCTTATTCGTCGGCTATGACTGTCGTTGTGTTAGTGACAACGGTGTTCTTTGAATCTAAATATGCTTTGTATGTAAAGGTTGCGAATATGCTAACAGATAAAATTAAGCAAATAAGAACCGTAGCAAAAATACGCCGTAAGATACGTGTTATAGACAGTTGCTTTATCAGAACTTCCAAATCCAAAGATGCTATATAGCTTTGTGCAATTTCAAAAGGGGTACCTAACTGATTTTCGATTTCTTCAAATGTAATTTCTGGAGACTCCTGTACAACTTCGTTAACACGCTCCGAGATGTTTCTGATAAAATTTCTTGAGGCCTTGTTGCGTACCGGCAGGAGCAGTTTTATTTTATTTAAATAATTTTGGATTTCTTTATTTGTTGACATTATTTACCCTCCTCTATATCAGAAAGATTGGCATTTAAAATTTTATCTATACCAGTTGTTGTTATACGGTATTCGGAAAGAAGATATGTAAGTCTATCTTTTCCCGTTGACTCAATATGGTAGTACTTTCTCACTCTTCTTTTTCCAGTTTGAACAGATTGCGAAGTAATGAGTTTTCGATCTTCAAGTTTGTACAATACAGGATAAAGGCTACCCTCAGGCACGACAAAACTACCAATTGAGAGATCTTTGAGGAGCAAAGAAATCTCATACCCATATAGATCTTTATGATTTAACAAAGATAATACGAGCATTTCTAGTGTACCCATTTTGAAGCTGGTTCGTCCTGATTCCATAGTACATTCTCCTTATGTTAGTAGATGATAACCCAAATATAATAGAGTTTCAATATTTAGGAAATCTAAATATTGTTGACGGCTTGTATAATGTTATATATAATGAATTAAAAGGATGAAGTGTGAAACATCAAGTTTAGTGCATCACAGCATCGTAGTAAGCTTCAAATTGTGCCTTACAGAAGGAGAATATTCATATGTATATAAAAGATAGATTAATTCCTGGCTTATTCGCATTGCAGATTCTGATTGTAGTTATTTCTGTATTTCCACATATAGAAGGTATATCTGAATCAATTCGCCTACGTGCAATCTTTCTTTTTTCTGCAATATCCTTGGGATCTCTTCTAAGTTCTGCTTATGAATCCTATAGAAGTAAGAAGCGTAACTAAAAGAAGGAAATTACTTGATATTAGAAGTGGACGTGTAAAATAAGGAGGATATTTCTCGTGTCAAAAAAAGAAAAGAATTTAAGCGCATTTCGTAT
>CAYFWG010000027.1:1642-11299 GCA_964346775.1 uncultured Mogibacterium sp. | reverse complement strand
CTATCGGATCAAACATAGTCTGCGAAAGCGAACTTGTTGAGATAGACGGAAGAAAACTCGTCTTTGAGGTAAAAGCATACGATGATGCAGGACTTATCGGCGAGGGAAGGCACGAACGATTCATAATCCAAAACGATAAGTTCATGGCAAGAACCGATGCAAAGCTGGAGAAATAAAAACAGGTAGGTAAGCAATGGCAATCGAAAATAATATAAAAACCGATTGGTATAAAGAGGCGGTAGTATATCAAATATATCCTCTCAGCTATAAGGATTCTAACAACGATGGTATTGGAGATATACAGGGCATAATTTCAAAACTCGATTACATACAGAATCTTGGAGTTAACGCTATATGGTTTTCGCCTCTCTATCCTTCTCCTTGGAAGGATTACGGTTATGATATTGAGGACTATAAAGGGATCCATCCTTCTTTTGGTACGATGGAAGACTTCGATTCCCTGGTTGATGAATGTCATAAGAGGGGAATCAAGGTGATGATGGATATGGTTATCAACCATACAAGCGATCAACACGAATGGTTCAAAAAGGCGATTGCAGATAAGGATTCGCCATACAGGGATTACTATATATTCCGCAAAGGCCGTAAGAAGGGGGACAAATTACTACCTCCGACGAACTGGACATCTTCATTTACCGGAACGGCGTGGGAAAGAGTTGAGGGTAGCGACGATTTTTATCTACATCTCTTCACTAAAGAGCAACCAGACCTTAACTGGGAGAATCCGAAGGTAAGAGAAGCCATCGCAGACATTCTGTGCTTCTGGATGGATAAGGGTGTCGATGGATTTAGATTCGATGTATTCAATCTCTTCTCGAAGATATACCCGTTTGGAGACGATCTCACCAAGGGAAACTTCCAAAAAGGCATGCCTTTCTTCGTCGACGGACCGAGGATGCACGAATTCCTGCACGAGATGAACGTCAACGCTCTTTCGAAATACGATTCTTATACGGTCGGAGAGACATTCTTCCCAGGCAAAGAAGCCGCACACAACTATATTAAGGAAGAAAACGAAGAGCTCGATACGATTTTCCACTTCGAGCATCTTGCGGCCGACAATGTGGGTGGGTTGAAATATATACCAAAGCCGTTCAGTCTGAAGTGCTTCAAAAGAGGATTTTTCGATCCTCAGGAGAGATACTTCGGCGATTCATGGAACACATTGGTACTTGAAAACCACGACCAGGCAAGGGGAAACAGCCGTTTTGGCATAGACATGGAGAAGTTTCGCTATGAAGCATCCACCTTCCTCGCCCTTATTACCTTCATGGGATGGGGCACCCCGTTCATCTATCAGGGACAGGAAATCGGGATGACAAACGCCGACTTCGATTCCATGGACGATTTGAGAGATCCGGTTTCACACTTTGTATATAATCTGGCGACAAAATACGGAATGCCGAAGAAACTTGCGTTTAGTTTCATAAAGACTGGAGCAAGAGACAATGCCAGAGTTCCTATGCATTGGAACAGCGATATTAATGCGGGCTTTAACGAAGGTGCCGAGCCGTGGCAGCCTATGTGCACCAATTATCGGGAGATAAATGCAGAGGATGATATTGCTTCTCGTCGCTCAATTTATAAGTTCTATCAGAAATTGATCGACATTAAGAAGAGCAATCAAACAGCTATATATGGCAAGACGAAGGAGTACGATACCAAGAACAAGAAGGTAATCGCTTACAGCAGAACAGACGAAAACGGTCGCTTGTTCGTAGTTGGGAATTTCTCGGGGAAAACCATCAAATACGAAATACCTGAAGATTTTGGTCCGAGTAGGCTGGAGATTCTTCTGACTAACTATGAGTACACGGTTACGGGAAGAACGATGAACTTGAGACCTTATGAAGCGATAGTTTTCAACGATAAAAGCTTCAAAAGATAAATATAAGATATAAACTTTGAAATATAATAATTTCAAAAATAATAATATTCAAAAGATAAGCAAGGAGGAATTTAATATGTCAATGGGGATTTATACACCTACCGATGTAAGCTTCGGCAAGGGAGCAGATGATAAAGTAGGCGAGGTTTTGAAATCATACGGAGCAAAGAAGGTCTTGATTCACTTCGGAAAGGGATCCGTACAGCGCTCGGGACTTCTCGATAGGGTGGAGAAACATCTCGAAGAGAACGGTATAGAATATGTTCTCCTCGGAGGAGTTATGCCAAATCCGAGAGTTTCCCTCGTGCGTGAAGGAATAGAACTTGCGAAGAAGGAAAATGTCGATTTTATATTGGCAGTTGGAGGCGGGTCGGTTCTCGACAGTGCCAAAGCAATCGGATACGGAGTATATGGCGGCGGAGATGTATGGGACTTCTACTGCGGTAAGAGAAAAATCGAGGGTACTTTGCCTGTCGGATCTATACTTACTCTTTCCGCAACTGGTTCGGAGATGAGCGACTCTTCGGTTATCACAAATGATGAAACAGACCCTATTTTCAAAAGAGGAGCAAACACAGTTTATGGAAAGATAAAATTTGCTCTCCTAAATCCTGAACTGACATACTCGGTATCCAAGTATCAAACGGCAAGCGGCTCTGTAGATATCATCATGCATACTCTGGAAAGATTCTTCCACAAGGGAGAGGAATTCGACTTCACCGATCAGCTATCTATTACACTTATCAAAACTGTAATAAAATATCTGCCTATCGCTTTGGCAGATCCCAATAATTACGATGCAAGGACCAATATCATGTGGGCAGGAACATTGTCACACAACGGCCTTATGGCTGTGGGAAACCCAACCAGAGGCGACTGGGCATGCCATCAAATCGAGCACGAGCTGTCTGCTGAGTACGACGTAGCTCACGGTGCAGGACTTGCGGCTATTTGGGGATCATGGGCGAGGTTTGTTATGGATGTTGATCCTTCGAGATTTGCAAAACTGGGAGAAGGAGTTTTCGGTGAGAGCGATCCGATTAAAACGATCGAGAAATTCGAAGAATTCTTCAAATCGGTCGATATGCCTGTAGACATAGCAGGTCTTGGACTAAACTTTGATGAGGAGGCATGCAAGAAGGCAGCTCTTGGAGTTACCTTCCAGGATAGCAGAAAAATAGGCGACTTCAAGGTTCTCTCTACAGAAGACATATTTGAAATTTATAAGATGGCATCAGGACTCTAAACAGAATTAAATAGGGTTAATTGTGAATCTAAATATAAATAAATAAAAATAATCACGCAAAAACCTTAAATTGGGAGTAAATTTATTATAAGAAAGGCGATATTTGCCACGTGAAAGCAGGATTGTGATGGAAATGGATGCGAAAATCAAAGAATTTAGAGATATTCTGGAAAATAGCAGGAATATCGTGTTTTTCGGGGGCGCAGGAGTCTCCACAGAGAGCGGAATTCCAGATTTTCGTAGCGCTAACGGGCTCTTTAGCAAGCAATTAAAGAGAAATGTTACACCTGAAGAGATGGTCTCACATACCTTCTATGTAAATTATCCAGAGGAGTTCTTTGAGTTCTATCGGGACAAGATGATATATCCCGAGGCAAAGCCTAATGCATGTCATTATGGCCTCGCCCAGCTTGAGAAGGAAGGCAAGCTCGGAGCTGTCATAACTCAGAACATCGACGGTTTGCACCAAGAGGCTGGAAGCGAAAAGGTATTTGAGCTTCACGGTTCCGTCAGGAGAAATTACTGCGAAAACTGCCACACTTTCTATGATTTAAATAAGATAATAGAGACAAAGGGTGTTCCTATCTGTGATAAATGTGGCAGACGGGTAAAGCCAGATGTGGTATTGTATGAAGAGGGACTTGATTCCGATGTCTTAGATGGGGCGGTTAGAGCTATAGAATCGGCTGATACTATGATTATCGGAGGGACGACTTTAATAGTCTACCCAGCTGCAGGTCTGATAAGGTATTTCAGAGGAAATAAACTTGTATTGATAAACAAGACTGAAACCCAAGCGGACAGCTTTGCCGACCTTGTAATAAGAGATCCGATAGGAGAAGTTTTTAATCAAGCAATGTCGATTAAGATGTAGGAGGATGTAGACATGACGAAATTTGATGCACTAAAGCTGGAGAATCAGTTATGTTTTCCCCTTTATGCCGCATCGAGAGAGATTATTAAGAAGTATAAGCCGTATCTTGATGAAATCGGTTTGACTTATACTCAGTACATTGCAATGATCGTGATGTGGGAAGAGGAAAAGGTAAACGTTAAAGATTTGGGAGAAAGACTCTTTCTGGATAGCGGAACACTTACTCCTTTGCTCAAGAGTTTGGAGAAGAAGGGTCTCGTGACAAGAACGAGAGACACCGAAGACAGAAGGGTTCTCAATGTAGAGTTGACCGAATCCGGAAGCAAACTCAAAGAGGAGGCTATAGAAATCCCTTATAAAATAGGAGGTTGCGTGAGCCTGACCAAACAAGAGGCAGAGGCTTTGAGGAACATCCTCAACAAGCTTCTTGCGGTAGAAGACTAATCTATATAAACTTGAATATTAATAAAAAATGTCCCGAGATGCTGTCAGCATGTCGGGACATTTAATTTAATTGCTGGACTTTACCGGAATTTGGTTACATGTCACCTGTTTGTCAACAGGATCTATAGACACATGGTAATACTTAAATTCATCTGTGCTTAAATTGCTTTCGCTTGCGAACAAACTCTCTGCCTGCTCTCGCATGTCAGGACGTATTCTAACTGATATACCGCAGCTCGAAGAAATAAATCTCGGAACGGGCATAATCGTACATTCAGCTGGCTTAAGTATTTTCTCCGTCGAAATAGCCGCATGTGTAGATTCAAATGTAAATAGATAATATTCTTCCATATTTGCTCTCTATAGCTTGATAACCTTGCTTACTTCTTGCATAGCACTGAGGATGTCATACATATTGCTTACAGTACCGACCTTGAGCTTGTCGGAAATTCCGTAGAAGTTCAAACATGTTCCGCAAACGAGAACTTTTGTGCCTTTGTCGATCAAAGTGTTGAGATTATCTACAACCTGCTGCTCATCTCCTGCAGGGAGTTTTACTCCCTCGTTCATAAAGAGAACATATGAAGGGATGTTATCGGATTCACTGAATGTGAAAATAGCCATTTTTGCTAGGTTAAAGCCGAGCTCGGAGTCATTGCTTCCGATAGCGTCCGTATTGAAAAATACCGCATAGCTACCGTCCGACATTCCGTCAGGAGTTGGAGCGGTTTTTCCATTAGCGAATTTTACAAGAAATTTGTCGCCGAAAGCTTCACTTGTGATAGGTCTTCCCAAAGTATCTCCAAGTCTGGAAAGGTTGTCGATCTGAGTTTGGCCGTCTACAATTATCTCAACATCTTGAACATCTGCTTCAAGTTCTTTTTTTGCCATAATTACAGGAATAGGGCATTCTTTGCCACCTGCATCGATTCTCATAAATAATACCTCCGATATTCATACTTAGTAATATTGTAATATTCTATACATATATAATATACACTTGTCTGACCTCTTACGCCTATAGAATTATTCAATATAAATCGGTTATAATAAAGATACTATGATTATTTTTGATTTAGACGGAACCTTATGGGACTCGAGCAATTCGGTTGCTGAGTCTTGGAATTATGTAATAAGTGAATTTATGGGACGGGACAGAGGAATCACCAGTGCAGACATAGGTAGGGTAATGGGCTTAACTATGGATGAAATCGCTGATGCCTTGCTTCCCGACATTGAAGTGGAAAAAAGATACGATGTATTCAGAACCTGCGAGGAGCACGAGAATGAGTACCTGCTGGAGAACGGAGGCACTCTCTTTCCTGGAGTAAGAGAAACCATTATCGACCTCTATAATTCAGGAGAGAAACTTTCGATTGTCAGCAACTGTCAGAAGGGATATATAGATACCTTTCTGGATTCGATGAAGATGAGAGAGTATTTCTGTGATTATGAAGAATGGGGGAGGACAAAGCTTTCAAAGGCAGAGAACATCCGTCTTGTGATGGAGCGAAACGGAGAGAGCACGGCTGTTTACATCGGAGACATCCAGAAAGATGCCGATTCGGCGGCGAAAGCGGGAGTCCCGTTTGTGTGGGCAAAGTATGGTTTTGGCGATGTCGAAAATCCCGATGCAGCTATAGACGGCATGCAGGAGCTATCCGAACGTCTCAAAGAACTCGGATATCTGAAGTAACGGAGGTTAGTAGTGAAGCTTAATAATAAGAGGACTATATATGTTGGACTTGCATTTCTATCTATTTGCGCGTTTTGGCAGATGTACGACAATGTAGTTCCTTTAATTCTTACAAAAACATTTCATCTTAGCGAAACAGTGTCCGGAGCGATAATGGCGGGAGATAATATATTGGCCCTCTTCCTTCTGCCGTTTTTCGGATCTTTGTCCGATCGAACTAATACTAAGATAGGAAAGAGGATGCCATATATCATTATCGGAACGATTGGGGCGATAGTTCTTCTCAATATTCTTCCTCTGCTTGATAATGGGTATTATTCATCGCCATCTACAGGAAAAATGTTCGGATTTGTAATTCTTCTTGCACTTCTTCTGATCACGATGGGAACATATAGGTCGCCTGCAGTGGCATTAATGCCTGATGTCACTCCAAAGCCTTTGAGGTCCAAAGCAAATGCAATAATTAATCTGATGGGAGCTGTTGGTGGCATCATTTATCTCGCAGTCGCAGCAGTATTGTATCCCGCTTCAAAGGTAAAGGGCCTTGAACATGTCAACTACCAACCGCTATTTATCTTCGTAAGTGCGGTAATGGTTATTTCAGTTGTGGTCTTATTCAAGAAGGTAAACGAACCAAAGCTTACTGAGGAAAATCAGACTTTGGAAGCAGAACATCCCGAGTGGAATCTCGCCCGCGATGACGGAAGTGGCCATGAAATACTGCCAAAGGATGTTAAAAGAAGTCTTGCCTTCCTGCTTGCATCGATTGCCCTGTGGTTTATAGGTTATAACGGGGTTACGACATGGTTTACAACCTATGTAGATAAAGTAATGGGACAGGGCCTCGGAGAGGCGTCTACCTGTCTTTTAATCGCAACGGCAGGCGCGATCGTTTCGTATATTCCAATCGGAAACCTCGCGTCAAAAATCGGCCGAAAGAAAACCATAATGATAGGGATAATCCTTCTCGCTATTTGCTTCCTTGCAGGATTTTTCCTTACTACAAACTACAACAAGATTAATGCAATTATGTTCATAGTGTTTGCAATAGTGGGCTTTGCATGGGCGGCGATTAATGTAAACTCCCTCCCTATGGTGGTAGAGATGTGTAGAGGTTCCGACATAGGCAAATTCACCGGGTACTATTACACAGCTTCTATGGCGGCTCAGGTAATCACCCCTATATTGGCGGGATTCATGCTGAGACATATAAGTTATAAATCGCTATTCCCGTATGCGGCAATCTTCGTCGCACTGAGCTTTGTAACCATGACTTTTGTAAAACACGGTGATGTAATGCCAGAGGCAAAAAAGGGAATAGATGCATTTGAAGAGATGGATGATTAGATATGATATTCAAATTATTAAAGAAAAATCAAAACAATAAAGAAGGCGAGAAAAGGAATCTTGGGTTAGCGAAAATGTATGCCCACAGAGGATTCCATGAAAAAGGAATTGCTCCGGAGAATTCTATGCCTGCCTTCCGAAGGGCAATCGAAAACAGAATGCCATCGGAACTGGATGTTCACCTGATAGCCGATGGAAGCCTTGTGATCTTCCACGACGAAAAACTTGAAAGAATGACAGGCGCCAAAGGAGAGATCGAAGATTACGATATAGTTAATTTGAAAAAACTTCGTCTCGGCGAAACGGAAGAGACGATTCCGACATTCGATGAAGTTCTGGATTTGTACGAAGACACTGGACTCGAACTCTTGATCGAACTCAAGGTAGCAAGAGGTAACTACAAAGAATTAGTCAACAAGGTTTGCGAGAGGCTTGATAGCTACAAGGGAAAATACGCAATAGAGAGCTTTGACCCGAGAGCGCTTATGGAGCTTAGAAAGATCAGGCCGGAAATAATAAGAGGACAGCTGGCTCAAGATTTTTTCAGAAATCCTTCGGGCCTCCCAGGCTACCAAATCGTACTACTGACGAATTTAGCTATGAACTTTCTATCGAAACCTGACTTCATCGCATACAAATTTGCGGATAGAGGCAATAAAGCGCTGAGAAGGTCTGTAGACAAGAAACACATACAGGAAGCATCCTGGACGATAAGAACTCCAAGGGCTTACAAGACAGCTGTCAGAGCAGGAAGCATTCCGATATTTGAAAATTTTAAACCGAAAGAGGTGACGTATGAGAAATAAGAGAAAAGATGGCGTGAGGATCAAAAACGTCGATGCCGTTCACGCAATAATTCCCTATGTAATGCCGAAGAGAACAGATGCTGAAGTTTCATCAACCGAGAAGTTCGATATTACAGAACTTCTCAAATACATGAAGAAAAGAAATGAAGAAGAGGGGACAAATCTCAAACTCTTTCATGCCGCTTGCACAGCAATAGCGAGGACGATTTACCTGCGCCCGAAGCTCAATATATTTATTTCCGGTAAAACCTATTATCAAAGGAAAGACATTACTCTATCTTTTGTTATCAAGAGAAAATTCGAAGACACCGCCGAGGAGTCGGTGATGTTTATGAAGGTAACACCTGAGATGAATCTCGACAGCGTTTCAAAGATGATACTCGGGGATGTCAGCAAGGTAAGGGAAGAAAAGTCCAACGATCTAGATAAGCTGATGGGGGCATTTGCAAAACTACCGAGGTTCGTCCTTGAAGGCGTTTTCGGTACGATTAAGTTGCTCGAATATAACGGGATGATGCCGAAGTTTCTTTCGGCGGGAGATCCGAACTATTCAACGGTTCTTCTTTCCAACCTGGGCTCTATCGGTGAAGGAGCACCTTATCATCACCTGAACAATTATGGAACATGTTCCATAATGATGACAATCGGGACCATGCACAAGGAAAAAAGAATTATGCCAGATGGAAGCGAGCAGGAAAGAGATGTGGTCGACTGCACATTTATTCTTGACGAGAGAATAGCAGACGGCTTCTATTTCGCAAAATCCCTAAGGATTACCAGATATTTGCTCGAAAATCCCGAGGCACTTGTACAGGCGATGGAAGAACCCGTTCCTGTTGAACTGTAGGAGAGAGAATGAAAAACGTTTTCCGCAAAGCGACAAATGAGGACATAGATTCTATAGATATTTTGTACAACCACATTCACGACATGGAAGAAGCGGGCAAAACCACTACTGGCTGGATGCGCAATATATATCCTGTCCGAAAGACGGCTTGTGATGCTTTGCTTCGAGGCGATTTATATGTCTGCGAGTCGGATGGGGAAATTGTTGCCTCTGCGATTATCAACAATATACAGGGAAAAGAATACTCGGAATGCGAATGGATGTACGAAGCGGAGGATGATGCAGTTTCTGTTTTGCATACACTTGTTGTAGAAGCATCTTTGAGAAAAAACCAAATAGGCACTCAATTTGTAGAATTCTGGGAGAAGCTGGCAAAAGAAGAAGGATATAAAGTCCTTCGTATGGATACAAACGTTCGAAATGAGATAGCAAGAAGTTTCTATGCGAAAAGAGGCTATAGAGAAGTTGGCGCAGTAGGGACGGTCTTT
>CAYFWG010000027.1:0-1632 GCA_964346775.1 uncultured Mogibacterium sp. | reverse complement strand
AAGAAGATATGAGTCAAGTGACTTTTTTTGAAAGTGACAATAAGAATAAGCCTCTGGCAGAGAGAATGCGTCCGAGAGACTTCAGCGAATTCGTGGGTCAGGAGCATCTCTTGGGTGAGGGGAAAATCCTCAAGAAGCTTATCGAGCAAGATAAGCTTTCTTCTATGATATTCTGGGGGCCACCGGGCGTGGGAAAGACTACTCTCGCAAGGATAATTGCAGGGAAAACCGATGCGCAGTTTATAACGTTCAGTGCTGTGACAAGTGGGATCAAAGAAATCAGAACTGTCATGCAACAAGCAGACAAGGTCTCTTCGCTCGGAGCGAGAACGATTGTGTTCATAGACGAGATTCACAGATTCAATAAAGCGCAGCAGGATGCATTTCTGCCATTTGTCGAAAAGGGTAGCATTGTATTGATAGGAGCGACGACAGAGAATCCGTCTTTTGAGGTGAACGGAGCTCTTTTGTCGAGGTGCAAAGTTTTCGTTTTGAAGCAGCTCACACAGGAGAACATAGCTCAGTTAATAAGAAATACGCTGGAAGATCCTCGTGGATTCGGAGGCGAAGATATAAGGATTTCCGACAACATAATAGAAATGATCGCATCCTTCTCGAATGGAGATGCAAGAACGGCACTTTCCACCCTCGACATGGTTATCATGAACGGTGACTCTATAAGAGATACATCCACGGGAAAAGAAACGATAACTGTAACAGAAGATGACTTTGAACAATGCACCTCAAAGAGGTCTTTGCTGTACGATAAACTTGGAGAAGAGCACTACAACCTGATATCGGCTCTACACAAATCCATGAGAAATTCTGACGCGGACGCAGCAGTATATTGGCTCGCCAGGATGCTCGAATCGGGAGAAGATCCTATCTTCATAGCGAGGCGTGTAACGAGATTTGCTGCAGAGGACGTGGGTCTAGCCGACCCAAGAGCCCTCGAGCTTTCCGTAGCTGCCTTTCAAGCCTGCCACCTCATAGGTGTGCCTGAATGCAATGTACATCTTACGGAAGCTGTTATATATAACTCGCTTGCGCCGAAATCCAATGCGATGGAGATGGCATATATGAAAGCGGCGGCAGATGTTAACAAATATCCAGCAGAACCTGTCCCGATGCATATCAGAAATGCTCCAACAGACCTGATGAAGGAGCTAGACTACGGCAAGGGTTATGTATATGCACACGATACTGAGGAAAAAATCGCAGATATGACGTGCTTGCCCGAATCTCTTCAGGGCAAGGAGTACTACAATCCTACCGAACAAGGCTTTGAATCCAAATTTAAAGAGCGCTATGAAGCAATCAAGAAGTGGCGGAGTAGCAAGAAACACAACAAGTGATCCTTATTTAATAAAGCACTGTGCATATTACTGCAGAAGGCTCTTGACGTGCTTTGGCAAAATCCAATGGGATATTAAATTAATGGCAACCTTGATATTAGAATAAACGCTATGCATATCGCTTCAAGAGGCTCTTGCCTCGCTTTCGCGAAATCCAATGCAGTATTTAATTAATGGCAATCTTGATTAGTAAATAAACGCTATGCATATCACTTCAAGAGCACGGCTCTCGCCTCGCTTTCGTTTAACGCAGCGGATACTAAGCTCTGTCTGCGCC
>CAYFWG010000026.1:9986-11338 GCA_964346775.1 uncultured Mogibacterium sp. | reverse complement strand
GTCTCCCTAATCGCAATACTCGATGCAGACAAGGAAGGCTTCCTCAGAACCGAGACTTCCCTCGTACAGACCGTTGGAAGAGCTGCGCGAAACGAAAACGGACGCGTAATCATGTACGCCGATACTATAAGCAAAGCGATGAGATTTTGTATAGACGAAACAGCCAGGAGGCGCAAGGCTCAGGACGATTACAACAAGGCTCACGGAATAGTGCCTAAGACAATCGTCAAGCCTGTAAGAGGATTGGTAGAAGCGTCTCAGGAATATCACGGAGAGACGGATATCAAGAATCCGAAATCCATGACAACAGCAGAACTCAGAGAGACGATCAAAACTCTCGAGAAGAACATGAAGGAAGCTGCAAAGCAGCTCGATTTCGAGAGGGCGGCAGAACTCAGAGACGTCCTGTTCGAATTAAGATCTAGCACCAGAGCATAAACATAGAGGATAATATATAGAATGAGCAAAGAAATCGTAATTAAAGGAGCGAGAGAGCACAACCTGAAGGGAATTGATGTGACAATTCCAAGGGATAAGATGATCGTTATGACAGGCTTATCCGGATCGGGAAAATCCTCTCTTGCTTTTGACACAATATATGCCGAGGGACAGAAGAAATACGTCGAGTCCCTGTCTTCGTATGCAAGGCAGTTCCTCGGACTGATGAAGAAACCGGACGTACAGCTTATAGAAGGCTTGTCGCCGGCTATCAGTATCGACCAGAAGTCGAGCAACAAGAACCCGAGGTCGACGGTCGGAACCGTCACAGAGATATATGACTACCTGAGGCTTCTATTCGCAAGAATCGGAATTCCTCACTGCCCGATTTGCGGTAGAGAGATTACAAGCCAATCGGTAGACAGCATAATAGAGAACATACAGTCTCATGGAGTGGGAACGAGGATTACCGTTCTGGCTCCTGTTATTCGTGGCCGTAAAGGAGAGCACAAAGCTGTCATCGATAGAATCAGAAGAGACGGCTTTACCAGAGCAAGAATCGATGGTGAGATGAAGAGGTTCGATGAGGATGTTATCGAGCTCGGGAAGAACATCAAGCACACGATCGAAATAGTAATCGACAGAATAGTCATAAGAGAGGATAACAGGAGCAGAATCGCCGAAGCCGTAGAACTTGCAATCGTAGAAGGCGAGGGGCTTTGCGTTGTTACTTTCGGAACGGGTAAAGACAGCAGTGACACAACATATTCGACAAAGCTTTCCTGCCCTGAACACGGCATTAGTATAGAAGAGATGGAGCCGAGGATGTTTTCCTTTAACGCCCCTTACGGAGCTTGCGAGACGTGTACGGGTCTTGGTTTCACCTTGAGGATTTCGGACGAAGCCGTTATTAC
>CAYFWG010000026.1:0-9976 GCA_964346775.1 uncultured Mogibacterium sp. | reverse complement strand
ACAAGAGCATTTCAAACGGAGCGATAAACTCGGTTTTTTCGTCCATGGATATAATGGGTTACTATCGCAACGTTGTCGCAAGGCTTGCAGAGGATCACAATACGAGTTTGGATATTCCGTATAAAGACATGCCGGAGGCTTTTAAAGATGAACTTCTCCACGGTACGGGAAAGAGAAAACTCAAGTATCTGCACACAACAAAAGCGGGGCGTGTATCCCATATGAACCATACTTTTGAAGGCGTAATACCGAGTCTTGAGAGGAGATGGGGTGGGACGAACTCCGACTACATTAAGAGCAAGATAAGCGACATGATGACCCAAGAAACCTGCCCGGTTTGCAAGGGGAGAAAGCTCAAAGACATCGTTTTGGCTGTTACCGTATGCGATATGAACATAATGGACATCACAGATCTTTCCGTAATTCAGGCGATAAAGTTCTTTGATGAGATTCAGGACAGGCTCACAGATAGAGAGAAGAAGATAAGCGAGATGATCACCAAGGAGATTAGGCAAAGGCTGCGTTTCCTCAGGGATGTAGGGCTGGGATATCTCACTCTAAGCCGTGCGGCAAGCACTCTTTCGGGAGGAGAATCACAGAGAATCCGTTTGGCGACTCAAATAGGCTCGGGCCTTGTGGGCGTACTATATATTCTCGATGAACCTTCGATAGGGCTTCACCAAAGAGATAACGACAAACTCATAGCGGCGCTTAGAAATCTCACGGACATGGGGAACACCCTCATTATCGTAGAGCATGACGAGGACACCATGTATGCCGCCGACCACATAATAGACATAGGTCCAGGTGCAGGTGTGAACGGTGGAGAGCTGGTTGCTCAGGGAAGTATAGAGGATATCAAAGCGTGCAAGGAGTCCATAACCGGACAATTCCTATCGGGCGCGAGGAAGATAGAAGTACCTTCGGAAAGAAGGCCGGGCAACGGTAAATCCCTCAAGATAATTGGAGCTTCCGAGAACAATCTCAAGAATATAGACGTAGAAATTCCTGCTGGCAAATTGGTTCTCGTCACAGGGGTCTCGGGTTCAGGCAAATCCAGCTTGGTTAACGAGATACTTTACAAGGGAGTTTCGAGGATCACAAATAGATCCCTGATGAAGCCTGGCAAATTTAAAGAGATACAGGGTATAGAAAACTTCGACAAGGTAATAGATATAGACCAGTCTCCTATCGGCAAGACGCCGAGGTCTAACCCTGCGACATATACGGGAATGTTTACCCATATAAGGAATCTCTTCTCCGAAATGCCAGAGGCGAAGGTGAGAGGCTACAAGCAGGGACGGTTCAGCTTCAATGTCAAAGGCGGGCGCTGCGAACATTGTAAGGGCGACGGAATTATCAAGGTCGAGATGAACTTCCTTCCGGATATATTCGTCCCATGCGAAGTGTGCGGTGGAACGAGGTATAACCGCGAGACTTTGGAAGTAAAGTATAAGGGTAAGAATATTTCCGATGTTCTGAATATGACGGTTGCCGAAGCGATACCTTTCTTCGAAAACCAGCAGACGATACTAAGGTATTTGACGACTTTGGACGATGTCGGTTTGGGATACATAAGCCTCGGACAGCCATCGACTCAGCTTTCAGGTGGAGAGGCACAGAGGATTAAACTTGCGACGGAACTTTCGAGGAAAAGTACGGGGAAAACACTGTACATCCTGGACGAGCCGACGACGGGTCTTCACTTTGCCGATGTCGAGAAGCTCATGTACGTAATCAACAGGCTTGCAGACGAAGGAAATACAATAGTAGTTATCGAGCACAATTTGGATGTAATCAAGCAGGCAGACTACATCATCGACCTCGGACCTGAGGGCGGAGATGGAGGTGGATACCTTGTAGCCGAGGGTACTCCAGAGGAAATCATCGAGGACAAAAACTCCTACACGGGCATATATCTTAAGAAACATCTGGAAAGAAATGCATAGAAAAATTAGGGCGACTACGCCCTTTTTTTGTACTGTGATATTGTCACAGTAATTCAAAAATCGAAGTGTTATATTAGTAACACAATGATAAGTTCTGACGATTATCGGCAGAATTACAAATATTTCACAAGGAAACAAACATTTTATTAGCAGACTACTTTAAATTTAACGGTAGAATTCAAGGAGAGTGGATATGAAGAAGATTGTTATAATAGGCGGAGTTGCAGGTGGAGCAACCTGTGCAGCAAGACTGCGAAGACTCGATCAAAAAGCTGATATAGTTCTTCTGGAAAGAGGAGACTATATTTCTTATGCAAATTGCGGACTTCCTTACTATGTAGGCGACGTAATTAAGGAAAGAGATGCACTTCTCGTAACAACATCGGACCAGCTCAAGAGCCGTTTTGACATCGATGTCAGAACAGGCAATGAGGCTTTGAAAATCAACAGAGATAAGAAGACGGTTGAGATTCTCGACAAAGCGAGCGGAGAGAAATACGAAGAGAGCTACGACAAACTCGTAATCTCGACAGGATCATCTCCACTCAGACCGCCAATTCCAGGCATCGAGTCGGACCTCGTTCAGACTCTGTGGACTGTTCCTGATACGGACAAGATTCGCCATGTCGCTCAGGAGAGCGGAATCAGCACTGCAGCAGTAATCGGTGGCGGTTTTATCGGACTTGAAATTGCAGAGAACCTTCATTTGGCTGGGCTCAAGACGACAATCATAGAGGCGATGGATCAGGTAATGCCTCCAACAGACCCTGAAATGGCATCCCTTCTCGAAGAGAATATAATCGAGAACGGAATCGACCTGGTTCTTAGCGATCCAGTAGAGTCATTCGAAGAGATAACCGAAAACGGCAAGAGAAAGGTCAAGATCCGTCTTAAGAGCGGTAACGAATATACTGCAGAATTCGTCGTTCTTTCAATCGGACTTCGTCCGAACAGCGGACTCGCAAAGGATGCCGGCCTGGCTTTGAACAAGAAGGGCAACATCATAGTCGACGAATACCTGAGAACAGAGGATCCTAACATCTATGCAGTAGGTGATGTAATCGAAGTCGAAGACTTCACGCTCAAGACGAGATTCAGCTATCAGCTGGCAGGACCTGCGAACAAACAGGGCAGAATCGTCGCAAACAATATCGCTGGAAAGAAAGAAAAATACGAAGGAACTCAGGCTACTTCCGTAGTTAAGATTTTCGACATGACAGTAGGTATGACGGGCCAAAGCGAGAAGGCTTTGGTTGCCAATGGACTCGTCAAAGATAAGGACTTCAAGACTGTATACGTAACTCAGAACCACCACGCAGGATATTATCCAGGTGCAAAGCCTATGGTTATCAAGGTGATGTTCAGTGCTGACGGAGAGAAGATCCTCGGTTCACAGATTGTGGGCATGGACGGAGTCGACAAGAGAATCGACGACATCTCCAATGCTGTACGTCTCGGCGCTAAGGCAACAGATCTTGCAAAGCTGGAGCTCGCTTACGCACCACCGTACTCATCGGCAAAAGACCCTGTGAACATGGTAGGTTTTGTAATCAGAAACATCCTCGACGGACTGGTAGTTTTCGCCGACTGGAACGAGCTTGAGAAAGCCAAAGAAGAAGGCAAGGATATTCAGATTCTCGATGTAAGAGAAGAGGCTGAAGTATTCACATCACCAATCGAAGGTGCAATACATATTCCTCTCGGTCAGCTGAGAGATAAAATCTCCACTTTGGACAAGAAGAAGGAAATAATAGTTTTTTGCTCCATCGGAGTCAGGAGCTACAACGCAGCTCGTATATTGATGGGCAAGGGATTCAAGAAGGTCAAGGTATATCCAGGTGGAACAAGACTTTACTTTTCGACACACTTCGATCCTGAAGAGGTCAAAGGACGCGCTACGATCCTCGGAAAAGAAAATGCAGTGGAGAAATCTTCGGAAAAGAAGTCGGCAGCTGTAAAACCTGCAGTCGTTTCTGAAGCGAATATCAGCATCAGAGTTAATTGCTCTGGCATGCAGTGCCCAGGACCGATCCTCAAAGTATTTGAAACTGTTAACAATATGGAAGAAGGCCAGACTCTCGAGGTCAAGGCTTCCGATCCAGGATTTGCCAAAGACATAATCGCTTGGTGCAGAAGAACGGGCAATACGCTTCTCAGCAATGAACAGCAGGGCGACGAGTACGTAGCTCGCGTTATGAAGGGACTCGTTTCTGACGGCAGCGAACCTCAGGGGTCAGGTGAAGTTGCACCGGTGCAGTCGGCAGACGGAAAGACTATCATAGTATTCTCTGGAGACATGGACAAGGTTATGGCGAGCTTCATAATCGCAAACGGAGCAGCAGCAATGGGCAAACCTGTAACGATGTTCTTCACTTTCTGGGGACTCTCGGTTCTGAGAAAAGCTAAGGGACCTGATGTAAAGAAGACTGCTATGGAAGCGATGTTCGGAAAGATGCTTCCTAAGGGAGCCGACAAGCTTCATATTTCCAAGATGAATATGGGCGGACTCGGAACTGCTATGATGAAGAAGATCATGAAGGATAAGAACGTAGATTCTCTCGAAGATCTGATCAAGAAGGCGATGAAGAACGGGGTTAAAATCGTCGCTTGTACGATGAGCATGGACGTAATGGGAATTAAGGAAGAAGAGCTCATCGATGGAGTAGAACTCGGCGGAGTCGGATACTACCTCGGAGATGCAGAGGAATCCAACGTAAATCTATTTATCTAAAATAAAAGAGCCTCGACGAGGGCATCCTCGTCGAGGCGAACAACCTCCATATATTATTGTTGTTCTACAGGGCGAGGCTTTGAAGCCTCTCCCTGTCTTTTATTTCTATTCCTCCGCGGAAGACGCTTACCAATCCCTCGTCTGAGAAGATCTTCAGCACTCGCGAAACGACTTCTCTCGCGCTTCCTATTGCAACGGCAACCTCTTCCTGAGTTGCTTTGATCTTGAGACTTCCCGTCCTAACATACTCATCCCACAGATATATCGCAAGTCGCTGGTCGATCCTCATGAAAAGAAGTTGCTGCATCGACCACATAACATCAGAAAACCTCTCGGTTGCCAATTTGTAATTGAAACACCTAACGTAAATATTATCCTGTGAAAGCTGGCTGAAGAATGAAACGTCGGTAAGCTGAATAACGCTGTCTTCTTCCGCGTCGATAAATACATCAAAAGAAATGGCATCGATTATGCAAGAAGCGGATAGAATACACACATCTCCGCTGTGAAGCCAATACAATGTGATCTCTCTGCCATCTTCAGACAGAAGATATGTCCTGAGAGCTCCGCTTTTAATGTATATCAAGCCCTGGCATTTTAATTTTTCTGAACGAACCGAATCGCCTTTTTTCGGAGACAAATCGTGGGTGTGCTCTGCGAAAGATCGTTTCTCTTCTTCGGAAAGGTGATCCCAAAATTCAGAATATGCAGAATGGTTGAATTCGCCCATGGCGTCTCCTTGTGAATTATTGTGAATCATCGTGAATTATCGCTTTCTCATTTCCTTGACTGCTTTGTCCATCTTACGCTCTGCATCCTTCTTCGCCTGAACTTCTCGTTTGTCGTAATTCTTCTTGCCTCGAGCGAGACCGAGCTCTACCTTGCATCTTCCGTTTTCGTCGATGTATACGGTGAGAGGGATGAGTGTGAGACCCTGCTGGGTCTTCAATGTTCCGTGAAGCTTGGTGATTTCTCTTTTGTGCATCAGAAGTGTTCGAACTCTGAGAGGATCGACGTTGAATCGGTTGCCCTGCTCATATGGTGCTATGTGCATTCCGGTAACGACAAGCTCGCCCTTGCTAGTAATCTTAGCATAGCTCTCTTTGATGCTGACAGAGCCCTTGCGGATGGATTTAATCTCCGTACCCGTCAGAACTATGCCTGCCTCATACCTATTCTCGATGAAGTAGTCGTGGAAAGCTTTCTTGTTGTTAGCTACGACCTTGCGTAAATGTTTTGCCATTTAAACCTCAAAATAATTGTACATATATTATGATAATTTGTATTATATTATGTTTTCGCCAGTTTGTAATGTAGTCCGCAGGACTAATCCCTAATCCAGTCTTGTGGTCAGTCTGTATTGAAACTCTTAGAGCCAGTCTATTTTGTTGAAAGGGAATAGACGGACAACGGCTCTTCCTCGAATCTGTCCTAGGCTGACACAGCCGACCTCGTCAGACCTTGAGTCGACACTTCCTGCACGGTTATCTCCCATAACAAAGTATTCGTCGCTCGGAACGGTAAATGTTCCTCCTTCAACAGGGTTGGTTCCCGCTGGAGTATATCCGTCTTTGAGATAGTCTTCTTTGTAAGCTTCGCCGTTGATGTAAAGCTGGCTGTCTCTTATCGAAATCTCATCGCCTGGTAGACCGATGACACGCTTAATTAAAAGTTTGTCTTTGCCCGAATCTGGATCTGGTAGTGAGCTTTGGAATATTATTATATCCCCGCGCTGAGGGAACTTCGACCTATACGCTTGTTTGTACATTATTATATAGTCGTCTTCTTTGAGTGTATTCTCCATGGAAGACTGTTTAACTACAGCAGGACTCACGAAAAACAATATCGTACCCGCCAGAACGAGGGCAACTATAACGTCAAAAGTCAGACTTAGAAAGAATTTGCCCGGTGTTTCTTTTTTATTTTCTTTGATAATTTCTTTTTCTTCGTTCAAGAGATAGCCTCCTATTAATATGCAGAATTAAAGTTTTCTTAGAGATTTGCTTTTCATTTTGGAAAGTATCTCTTTGAAGTTCGGTGAAGGAGTTGCTGTGAAAGTCTTTCCCTTGAGGTAGTTCAAACCCTCTCCGACTTCATCGAATTTAAGTTTATACGCGTGCAGGAGCTGTGTGGCAAGACCGAAGTCTCTTTTGAGAATGCGGTTCAAATCCCCATATCTTCTGCCAGAATATTTTACATCGCCGATTATCGGATGTCCCACGCTCGCAAGGTGAGCCCTGATCTGATGGGATTTGCCTGTGACCAGCCTAATTTCAACCAAAGTCAAGTCGTTACCCTTGTAAGTCAGGTATTCAATTGGATTCACAAGTGTAACAATCCTGCTTCCTTCGTTGCGACTGATGGTAACGCGATTGGTCCTTTCGTCCTTCGTAAGGAAGTCGTCGAGTTCCATATATCTATCAACATTACCGCATACGATCGCAAGATAGTACTTGCTGACCATATCTTCTCGAATCATCTGATTGAGAGACTTGAGAGCATTGGCGGTTTTCCCGAATATCACAAGACCTGTGGTGTTTCTATCTATTCTGTTGGCAGGTGCCGGAGAAAAGACGTTTTCCACATGAGGACTGTACTCGCCCTCTTCGATCAGATAATCCTTGACCTGGTTGGCAAGGTGGTTCTTCTTCTCGAGATGGTCTCCGTGAGTGAGCAAACCGAATGGCTTATCTACAATCAGAACATTGGAATCTTCAAAGACGATATTGAATTGTTTCTTAGCCCTGTGTCTCTTGGCATTTTGCGCGGCGTCGCCACGGAGTTTAGCCAAAGTCTCGTCGGAGAGATAGATCGTAAGGACCTCAGACTCCGAAAGCATATATGATTCGTTCTTGCGTTTGCCGTCGACCTTAACGTCCTTGCGGATGATTTTGTAAATCTCGCCCAGCGAAGCGTTCGGAAGGAATTTTCTCAGGAACCTATCGAGTCTTCTTCCTGCATCATTTGCAGTAATCGTTATATTGTGCATGTTATTCGTAAAAACAGCGGGCTATTCTGCCCGCCGTCACCTCCAAGCAATTATTTATGTGACTGTGATAACTTATTTGACCAAAGCTTCAAGCTGGATACGGAATCTCTCGTTCAGGTCGTCTGTTTCTCCCGCCATAAAACTCTTCAGGACATCGAGATGCACACCTGATTTGTACCACAATCTTTCAATCGGCCAATTCAACTCGCCGAGCTTTGATCTGAGTTCCTGTGCTGTCATAAGTTCCTCCATCCTGCATGCACCCAGGCATGTCTGACTAACATGGGCAAAGCGTTAGTATTTTCTTGGTGTAATTATATTATAATCCGGAAATTCTATCAACAAGCGATTGCATGCGACTTGCAGAGGCGCATGGTGAGATATACTGAGATCCCGAGAGATACAGCGACAGAAATTGGAATATATGGTAGAATTACACCGCAAAGACAACTCGCTCTGAGGTGCCGAAACGATGGGAGGAAGTAATTATGAAATTTGCACTTATAGGTTGCGGAAGAATTGCGATTAACCATGTTAATGCAGCAAGAAACAATCATATGGAATTCGTCGCTGCATGCGATACCAATTCGAACAATATCGACCTTTTGCTCAACGAGTATATGTCCGGCATCAAAGAGGATATTGCGAGGTACAAAGATTATAAGAAGATGATCGAGAAAAATCCTGACATCGACATCGTCGCAATCACGACGCCTTCCAGAACACATGCTGAGATAACTCTCTACTGTATCGACCATGGGATAAATGTAATCGTCGAGAAACCGATGGCGATGAATATGGCAGATGCTGACGAAATTGTCAGAAGGGCTGAAGAGAAAGGCGTAATCGTTTCGGCATGCCACCAGAATCGTTACAATGTCGCCGTTCAGAAGACAAGGGAAGCGATGGAAGCAGGACGGTTCGGCAAGCTCAGTCACGGGTCTGTGAACATAAGATGGCATAGGAACAAGGACTATTACAGCCAAGGTGCGTGGCGGGGTACATGGGCAAATGACGGCGGCTGCCTCATGAACCAGTGTATTCACGGAATCGATTTGCTGAGATGGATGCTCGGAGAAGAGATCGATACAGTTTATGGAGTTACAAGAAGACAATTCCACGATTATATAGAAGCCGAAGATGTCGGGCTTGCCATTCTAACATTTAAGAATGGTGCAATAGCTACGGTCGAAGGCACGACAAATGTTTTCCCTCGCGACATGGAAGAGACGGTCGTTTTGTTCGGCGAGAACGGAACCGTGAAGATCGGCGGAAAATCCGCCAACCATATAGATGTATGGGAATTTGCGGATGAAACCGAAGACGATTGGGACAACAAGGGTCTGATGGAGGAGACGGAGAATATATACGGTAACGGGCACACGCTTCTTTATGAAGACGTCATCGACAGCATAGTCAACAAGCGCAAGCCATATATCGACGCCACCGCAGGAAGGAACGCTTTGGAAGTCGTACTCGCGATTTACAAGTCGATGAAGACGGGACAGCCGGTAAAGCTACCTCTTGAGGACTTTGCAAGCACGGATATGGAAGGAACTTTCTAGGTCGGAGGTTTACAAAACGGTGCAAAAGTGGGTATAATCAAGTGTTAGAGAAATATAACCGCAAAGAGCAGTACGGAGAGACAAAATGAGAGGAATCAAAAGTTTTTTACATGATATAAATGATGTAGCACTTGCGTTCATAATTGTAGTAGTTGCAGCTGGGATAATTTTCTGGCGTATGCAGGTCATACTGGATTACCCAGAGAAGATTGCTGCAGAGAATGCGATGCACTCCGAACAACAGGAGCTCGAAGAGGAAAAGGCGGAGGAAAAATCCGCAGAAGAGACTAAGACAAAGTCCAAGGAGAAGGCTGAAGAGAAAAAAGCGCCTGCTGCAGAGGACAAAGCATCCGAGGATAAAGGCGGAGAGGAACCGCGAGGATAGCCGAGAGGGGTAATATAAATGCTTAATAATTACAATCTTACAATGCTGACGGATTTCTATGAAATCACCATGGCGAATGGGTATTTTCAGTCAGAGATAAAAGACTCCGAGGCTTGTTTCGACCTCTTCTTCAGAAGGGTGCCAGACCAGGGCGGATTCGCAATAATGGCAGGACTCGAACAGATAATTACCTATCTGAAGAATCTCAGCTTTACAGAAGAAGACATCGAATATCTTCGCAGCAAAGACATGTTTTGCGAGGAATTCTTCGATTATTTGAGGAACTTTGAGTTTAAATGCGACGTATGGTCGATACCAGAGGGATATCCTATTTTCCCTTACGAACCAGCTATGACA
>CAYFWG010000025.1:5062-11378 GCA_964346775.1 uncultured Mogibacterium sp. | reverse complement strand
CAAGAAAGCGAAGACAAATAAAAAGGAAGGTATAAATAATGGATGCTAAGAGAAAAAAAGAGCTGATGGAGGCGTACAAAAATAGAACAGTTATCGGTGGAGTTTTCTGCGTTCAATGTAGTGGTAACGGTCGCAAATGGATAAGGTCGACTGTCGACATGAATGCCTCAAAAAACCGTTTCATGCAGTCGGTACAGTTAAGCGGTTGTCCAGAACCTGCAATGATGCGCGAGTGGAAGGAATACGGAACAGAGTCTTTTTCGTTCGAACCTCTGGAAGAGCTGAAAAAGAAAGACACCCAAACAGACCTTGAGTTCAAAGCTGCCATCAAAGAGCTTTACGAGAAGTGGCTAGAAAAGGAAGAAGCTGAATAAGAAGATAACTAAACCGCCTAAATAGGCGGTTTTCAATTATTTGAATTTGTTGTTTTGAACACGGCTATCGATTCTTTCACCTATCGCTCTACCCCAAAGCTACATCGAGGATCATCATCAGCACAAAACCAAAGGCTACGCCAAGTGTTCCAATGTGCGAGTGTGCACCTTCCTGGGCTTCAGGTATTAGCTCTTCAAGAACCACATAGAACATCGCTCCAGCCGCGAATGATAGGATGTAAGGAAGTAGTGGTGTGATAAGTGCGGTCATAATTATTGTCAAAATCGCACCGAGAGGTTCTACGACGCCAGACAGTACTCCGTACGAAAAAGCTCTTTTCTTTGAAATCCCCGATCCGAGAAGGGGCATGGATATGATCGCTCCCTCGGGGAAGTTCTGGATGGCAATGCCGATTGCAAGAGCAAAAGCTCCAGCAACAGAAATATATTCACTGCCAGTTGCCATTCCTGCGAAGACAACACCTACAGCCATTCCCTCTGGAATATTATGCAATGTTACAGCGATGATAAGCATGACCGATTTGCCGAGTTTGGCCTTCTTACCTTCTGGCTTTTCGGAGTTCATATGCAAATGTGGTATCAATGAATCCAGTACAAGGAGGAAGCCGATGCCGACGAGAAATCCTACAGTTGCTGGGACCCAAGACAGGTTCCCGTTTTCCTCAGCCATATCGATAGCGGGTATAAGAAGAGACCAAACCGAAGCGGCTATCATAACTCCAGAGGCAAAACCAAGCAGCAATTTCTGCAGCTTACGTGGCATTTCTTCTTTAAGGAAGAAGACCATTGCGGCACCGAGGATGGTTCCGAGCAAAGGTATCATCAGACCTATGGCAATTTTCATAGTTTCACTCATGGACAACTTCTCCTATCGTTTTCGCATTTCTAGATTGACCGTAAATCAACTATAGCACAGAAATATTTGCCCCTCAAGAAATGGAAATGTTTGACAATCTCTCTACGCAATGCTAACATAAGGAAAGTTAGACAATACTAACTTTGCACAAAAGATTATGGGAAAAGCTTTAAGAGCGTGAGAGGAAACGGATGTCGGAAGAATTAATTGTCAGATTATGTGCACCTACACTTGCAGGAATTAAAACGGGAAATATTTTCAGTTGCGCGCACGAGGGGAAAACCAAACTGTACGCTGAGCTAAGAAAAATTAATAAACGCATCGCATCGAAAGGCATTCGAGTGGTTCCCTTGAGCATCTCAGAGGAGAAGGCTCTGATCTATTTATACAGACCGGAAATATTAAAGAGGGATTTCTCGAACGAAGCAATGTGTAAGCTGCTATCCGAATTTGGCTATTCGGCAGAGCAACCCGATCGCTGTGTGTGTGAGCTGTGCAAGAAATTTAGACAAAAGCAGGACTTCCCTCACGAGGTGGGACTCTTCATCAGCTACCCGCCGGAAGATGTCGCTGGCTTCATCGAGAACAAAGCGAGAAACGAAAAGTTCACAGGTTTCTGGAAGGTTTACGGAGACGAGAATAAAGCGAAGAAAACCTTTGCCAAATACAGAAAATGCACAGAAGTTTACTGCGAGCACATGGCAAAAGGCAGAAGCCTCGAATGGCTAACAGTGGCAGTGTAGTTAAGGAAATAAGAAGAAGTGTGATCTTGAGAATAAGCAGATAAGTGGATTAACATCAGCGAAGCAAACATCAGTATTGGTAAAAGTTTAATAACTCGCGAAATTTACAATTCCCCTTATAAGGGGCGCACACGCTATAGAAAAAGCACCTTCGTTAGGAGGTGTTTTTTGGTGGAAAGAAGTGGATGAAAACAGCATTTCGGCTGCAGACTGGAAATACTACACTGAGGTATATGCCAGAATATTGAAGAAAACCAGTGAAATTCTGTAAGTAGGGAATGTGCGCCCCTACCAGAATTAGTAATATATAGGTTGCTCAGCGTAAATATGATATAAATAGAGAGGAAATATTTTTTGGACCAGAGCTACAGTAATGAAAACACAATTTAGCTTCATGAGAACACAACAATAGAGCGTCCCTGATACGGTAAAATCTTAAATGAGTAGCAGTTACATTCTTATACAATTAATCGGCTTCATCGGCACGTTTTTCTTCTTCATGTCTTTCCAATGCAAGAAGAACAAGAACCTGTTTCGGGTGCAATTTTTGTCCTACCTTTTCTACACGACGCACTTGATCCTCCTCGGAGCTATTACGGGAGGGCTGAGCTACATAATAAATACGATCAGGTCGTTTTGCCTCGGTAGCAATTGGGAGTTTGCGAAAAGCCAGAAGATGTGCTGGATTCTATGCTCTCTCCAGGTCGGCGCCTTAATATTCACTTGGGCAGGCTGGATATCCCTCCTTCCGGTAATCGCCAATATAGCGTCGACGATTGCGGGCTACACGCATAACGGAAGGAAAATACGAGTTGCCGGAATGGCGATAAACTCTCCTCTATGGATAATATATTCTGTCATCGTCGGTTCTTGGGCGGGCGTCCTCGATGAGGTAGTCAGCGAGATTTCTATGATCGTTTCAATTTGGCGCTATGGCTGGAAGGATCTGGACGAAGTGGACAGCTAGATATAATAGTGAAAAATGGAGGCAAAGCAGAAATTTATGAGCTACTGCGACTGGGCAAATAAGAATGAAGTAAATCGGATATACCACGACAACGAGTGGGGCGTTCCCGTTCATGATGATAGGCAGATGTTCGAGCATCTGACTCTCGAGTGTATGCAGTGTGGCCTCAGCTGGGATTTGATGCTTAAGAAGCGAGAAATCTTTCGCGAATGCTTTGCCAACTTTGAATACGGAACAATTGCAGATTACGACGAAGCAGATATCGAACGCATATTGAATACTGAGGGTATGATAAAGTCTCCTCGTAAGGTTAAAGCGATCATAAACAATGCGAGCTGTTTCCGAAAGATTCGCGAAGAGTTCGGGAGCTTTTGCAACTATCTCTGGGGTTATACGGATGGGCGGACGCTTCTGTATAAAGGCCATGAAGCCGGAGATATTCCCGTGAGCAACGATCTCTCAATCAAAATCAGCAATGATATGAAGAAGCGGGGTTTCAAATACGTCGGACCCATAACAATTTATTCCCACCTTAAGGCTTGTTGGATTATCACCCATCACCACAAGGATTGCCCGTGTTTCAAGAAGATAAACGAAAACAATCCGACAGCAGAAATATAGAGAGGACGGATTTATGGCATACAAATGTATCGAGGTACGCGATATTAGACAATTAAATAACGAAGTCGAAGCAGGCACTCCAGCGGTCATCCTATTCTCTTCTTCGGGATGCTGTGTTTGCCATGCAGACCTTCCGAGGATAAAGACTATAGCCGAAGATGTGGGGATCCCATTGATTCATGTACCTGCCGACGAGGTTCCCGAAGCGGCAGGTCAGATGAGTGTCTTCACCGTACCGACTGTTCTTCTGTACTTTCAAAATAGGGAGTATCATAGGCAGTCTAGGTTCATAGATTTCAAGGAGTTGGAGAAGAGAATGAGAGAAATCGTTTGATAATTGAGCAACGAAAAAGCGGGCGGATAGCCTGCTTTTTTAAATGACGAAATCATCATTTTTATTCGCGGACTTGGATCTGGAAGTTACATCTATAGATTCAATTCGCGAAAATACTATTTTCATCAAATAGTTTGCTTTAAAATTGAAAAATGAATAATCAAAAAAACATATAAAATACAAAATGCATATTGAAATAAACGATTAAAACTGTTATTTTTTAATCATGAACGTAAACTAAATAAAAGGGCTCGATTCCCACCGAGAGAGAACCTGTTATTTGCAGCATGTGATGGACATACAGTTTCCACGAAAATATGTCTATAACACAGACGGCTAGGCGCTGAAGAGGCAAACCCCTTGAGGTCGGCAGTTCAAGGACGAAACTTTCAAGCAAAAGGATCGGAAGGGATACCTGGTTCTGAATCATTGATTAGATGAGACAGAGAGAATGCTATTCACATTTGTGTGTGAAGTGTTCTCTCTTTTTTATTTTTGGAGATTGTATATGAAATATTACATCTTGACAAATAATACGCATGTGGTAGACGCATACAGCAAGAGCCACGATGTTCGCTTTGTTGAAGGCGGACTGAAGGAGCTTCTCGTAAGTGCCAGAGATTTGATCGATGAAGGGGCAATTCTTCTCAACCATCCCCTTTATGGAAGCGTTAAACCCAACGAAACGCCTTTTAGGTCTCTTTTGCTGCAACCGATTAACCACAATCCTGAGCTTGGATGCCCGCCGGTTGATGTCGAGTCTGTCAGACTCATCGAGCTTGCAATCCATACGATGGAAAAATTTTCTGTTAAGAAAGAGTTTAAAGATCCGAGTGTTATGGAGGACTTGCGGGTTGTCGACCTGAGTCTTCTGACTTGTGCTGTTGAGGCGGCGGATCGCTAATTCTTCTTATATAAGGGTGGGCGCATCGGTGATAGCTTGCTTATATACGGCGAGATCAGGCGGAGCTGAAACCCGAAACAAGTTACATCTATAATAACCCAATATTATAACCCCCGTATTTATAACCCCCAGATAAACCTCGAAAGGAGGCGATTAGAAATGAAATTGGAAATCGGAAAAATCAATATCACTGATATCCGGTTTGCGGAGGAATCGAAACTCGAGAACGGAGTTCTGTATGTCAATGCAGAGGAACTAAGACCTATCGTTCTTGAGGATGAGAAGATCAAAGACGTTCAGTTTGATATTGCAAAACCAGGTGAATCCACAAGAATTACACCGGTTAAGGACGTCATCGAACCTCGCGTAAAAGTAGAAGGAAACGGTGGAATTTTCCCAGGCTATGTAGCCAAAGTTGACACAGTCGGATCCGGAAAGACTCTCGCTCTCAAAGGAATGGCAGTTGTTACAGCTGGAAGAATCGTAGGATTCCAGGAAGGCGTAATCGACATGAGCGGTATCGGAGCTGAGTATTCACCTTTCGGCAAGACACTGAATCTTTGCATGGTATGTGAACCTGTTGAAGATATCAAGCCACATGACTACGAAGCAGCAGTAAGAAAAGCAGGCTTCAGAGTTGCTTCAAAGATCGGCGAACTCGCAAGAGGTCATGAAGCTGATGAGACAGAAGTATACGAAACACAGGGCATCAAAGAAGGCATCGAGAAGTATCCTGAACTCCCAAGAGTTGGATATGTATGCATGCTTCAGAGCCAGGGCCTCCTTCATGACACATACGTATATGGAGTAGATGCTAAACACATTCTTCCTACAATTCTCAGCCCTACAGAAGTTATGGACGGAGCAATCGTATCAGGAAACTGCGTATCGGCTTGCGACAAGAACCCTACTTATGTTCACCAGAACAACCCTGTAGTTGAAGACCTTTTCGCTGAGCACGGCAAGACTTTGAACTTCGTATGCATGGTAATTACAAATGAGACAGTATACCTTGCTGACAAGCAGAGATCCTCAGACATGACAGCAAAGATCTGCAAGATGCTCGATTTGGACGCTGTTATCATCACTCAGGAAGGATTCGGTAACCCTGATACAGACCTTATCATGAACTGCAAGAAGATCGAGGCTAAAGGAATCAAGACAGTAATCGTAACTGACGAGTATGCAGGAAGAGACGGAAAATCCCAGTCCCTCGCTGACGCTGATGTTGCTGCAGATGCAGTAGTAACAGGCGGAAATGCTAACCAGGTTGTCGTACTGCCTAAGATGGATAAGTTAATCGGAACACTTGACTATATCGACAAGATTGCTGGTGCAAGTGACCACACTCTCAGAGAAGACGGAACACTCGAAGTTGAAATCCAGGTAATCACAGGTGCAACTAACGAAACCGGTTTCGGAACGCTGAGTGCAAGATAAGAATCAGGGAAGGAGGAAAATACAATGGCTAAAATCAAAGTAGTTCACTACATTAA
>CAYFWG010000025.1:0-5052 GCA_964346775.1 uncultured Mogibacterium sp. | reverse complement strand
CAGTGCTTTGCCGGAATCGGCGGAGAAGAAAAAGCCGATGTCCCTGCAGAGCTTCACAAAGGCGAAGTTATCGGACCGGGAATGGCATTCAACACAGGATTCGGAGATGAAGCTGAGATTATCGCAACTATCGTATGCGGAGACTCTTACTTCAACGAAAACATAGACAAAGCTACATCGGATATCCTTGCATGGGTTAAAGACCTTGCACCTGATCTCTTCATCGCAGGTCCAGCATTCAATGCAGGCCGTTATGGAGTAGCTTGCGGAACTATCGCAAACGCAGTTCAGGAGAAACTCGGAATCAAGTCCATAACAGGAATGTACACTGAAAACCCTGGTGCAGACATGTACAAGGACAAGGTATATATTCTCGAAACTAAGAACAGTGCGGCAGGAATGAGACAGGCAGTTAAGGTTATGACAGCTTTCGCTCTCAAATATGCCAAAGGTGAGGAAATCGGAGCTTCTGTTGAGGAAGGCTACATGAACAGAGGTGTTCGTGTTAACTTCTTCGAGAAGAAGAGAGGTTCAAGAAGAGCTGTAGACATGCTCCTCGCTAAGATCAGCGACAAGCCTTTCGTAACAGAATATCCAATGCCTGTATTCGACAGAGTAGAGCCTAACCCTGCTGTAAAAGACATGGCACACGCTACAGTTGCACTTGTAACTTCAGGTGGTATCGTAGTTAAGGGTAACCCTGACCACATCGAAAGCTCAAGCGCTTCGAAGTTTGGCGAATACAACATCTCTGATGTATATGACCTCGACGAGAACACATACGAAACAGCACACGGCGGTTATGACCCTGCTTATGCTAATGAGGACTCGGACAGAGTACTTCCTGTAGACGTCCTGCGTGACCTCGAGAAGGAAGGCGTTATCGGCAAACTTTACGACAAATTCTACTCAACAGTAGGAAACGGTACTGCAGTAGCTTCTGCAAAGAAGTATGGTGCGGAAATCGGAAAGCGTCTCAAAGAAAACGGAGTGGATGCTGTAATACTTACTTCTACGTGAGGAACCTGTACTCGTTGCGGCGCAACGATGGTCAAAGAGATCGAAAGAGTCGGTCTTCCAGTAGTTCACGTTTGTACAGTTACACCTATTTCACTGACAGTAGGCGCAAACAGAATCGTACCTGCTATCGCTATTCCACACCCTCTGGGCAACCCTGCTCTTGATAAGGATGAGGAAAAAGAACTCCGTCGCAAGCTCGTCTTGAAAGCTCTTAAGGCACTCGAGACTGAAGTTGACGGACAGAAGGTATTTGAGGACTAATTCGCATTAAACATTTTCAATCTGTTAAATCAGACCGAATGTTTAAAATAAAAAAATAATGAGAAAGGAGAGACAAATGGCTATTCTTGATGGAAAGAAAGTTATCGTCATCGGCGACCGTGATGGAATTCCGGGCCCAGCGATAGCAGAATGTGCCGAAACTGCGGGAGCAGAAGTCGTGTATTTCTCGACTGAGTGCTTCGTTTGAACGGCAGCCGGAGCCATGGACTTGGAGAATCAGAAGAGAGTTAAAGAATTCTACGATGAGTACGGAGCAGATAATCTGGTAGTACTCGTAGGAGCAGCAGAAGGAGAGGCAGGTGGCCTCGCTGCTGAAACAGTAGCTCTTGGAGATCCGACATTTGCAGGGTGTCTGGCAGGGGTTTCGTTGAAACTCCCATGTTACCATATATGTGAACCAGAGATTAAAGCAGAAATCGACGAGGATGTATATGACGAGCAAATCAGCATGATGGAAATGGTGCTTGATGTAGACGACATTTGCGAAGAAATGAACGCTATTCGTGAACAGGTCGCTGAAGCTTAATTAAATATTTCGGGGATGATTGCCTGCAGCAGATTGCGCTTCTGCGGCAGGCAATCGAGTCCCATATTTTATCTCAGACAATAATCATGGAGGTGAGCCACATGAAAACATATGACATAGTAATAATCGGAGGGGGACCTGCCGGACTTGCCGCGGGATTGTACGCAGGCAGAGCCAAAATGGACACATTAATTATCGAAAAACAGAAATACGGTGGACAGATCGTAACAACAGATGAGCTTGAGAATTACCCAGGTTCAATCGAGGGAGAAACAGGCCCTTCCCTGATTGCTCGTATGGTAGAACAGGCAGATAAATTCGGTTGTACCAAAGTTGAAGACACTATCACTGAAGTAGAACTCGAAGGTGATATTAAAATAATCAAAGGAATGAAGGATGAATACCGCGCAAAGGCTGTAATAGTTACAAGCGGTGCAACACCTACAAAGATTGGATGCCCTGGAGAGAAAGAATTTACTGGTAAGGGTGTTTCTTATTGTGCAACTTGCGACGCTGCATTCTTCGAAGACTTCGAAGTATTCGTAGTAGGCGGTGGAGATGCTGCTGTAGAAGAAGCAATGTATCTCACAAAGTTTGCCCGCAAGGTAACACTTATCCACAGAAGAGATGCTCTCAGAGCTGCAAGATCAATACAGGACAAGGCTTTCGCAAACGAGAAGATGGAATTTATGTGGAATACCACAGTAGAGGAAATCAGAGGCGACGGAATTGTACAGAGCATGGTAGTCAAAGATACTAAGTCGGGCGAAACAAGAGAGATCTTCGCAGACGAAGAAGATGGAACATTCGGAATTTTCGTATTTATCGGATTTAAGCCTATTTCGGAAATTTACGATGGCAAGATCGATATGGAAAAGGGATATATCCTGACCGATGAGAACATGCACACAAATATTCCAGGAGTTTTTGCTGCAGGAGACATCCGCAAGAAATCCCTGAGACAGGTAGTAACAGCTGCTGCAGATGGAGCTATTGCCGCTACAGAAGCAGGCAAGTACATCGAAGAGCTTGAAGGAACAGCATATAAGTACTAGTATTGTATTGTTAATATTCGAAAAGGAGGATGGTAACGATGTTAGAAGTTGATAAGAAAACATTTGAAGAAGAAGTTCTTCAGGGTGAAGGTTATGTGGTAGTGGATTTTTATGGTGACGGATGCGTGCCTTGTCAGGCGCTGATGCCACATGTACATGCACTTGCAGACGAGTATGGCGACAAGCTCAAATTTGCCGCACTGAATACAGCCAAGGCAAGAAGAGTTGCGATCGGACAGAAGGTAATGGGTCTTCCTGTAGTTGCCGTTTATAAAGATGGCGAGAAGGTAGAAGAGTTGATCAAAGACGATGCAACACCAGAAGCTGTTAGAGCAATGGTAGAAAAGTATATTTAATCGGGTATATAAGGAACTGAAGAGCATAGGAGAATCAGTATGAGTGAATATGCAGTACTCAAAGGAGCCAGCTACACACTGGCTCATACACCTGATATGGTCATCCAGGACGGAGCCACTCAGGTAACAGAAAGGATAGTTAATCCTGAAAGCGAATATCTTAAGGAGCTACCTAAACACCTCAGAAGTTTTGAGGACGTTCTTAGATATGCACCTAACCAAGTATATATCGGAAACATGAACAGCGAGGATCTCAAGGCAATCGAGTTTCCTTGGTATGATAAGCCGACAGATTTGACCGAGAGAACGGGCAAATTCGGCGAGATTATGCCTGAAGACGAGTATTATGGACTTATGCAGATTTGCGATGCATTCGATCTTGTTGAGCTCGAAGCTGGCTTTGCACAGACGGTCAAGGAAAAGCTCAAGAATCATGGAATGTTCACCGAAGAACAGCTTGCGATTCTCGACAAGAATGAAAAATTCACAGAAGAAAGTCTTGCTGGAGTAGTCGACGATGCAGGTTGCGGTCTGTATTTTGACGGAAAACTCGTAGGAGTAGTTAAGAAGGCTCACGATGTAGACGTTAACCTATCTGCACACGTTATGCTTGAGAATATTTCAAACAAAGCAACCAGCGTTCTTTCCCTCTTACACCTGATAAGAGCTACAGGCGTTGAGCCTGCTGAAATCGATTACGTAATCGACTGCGGCGAGGAAGCTTGCGGAGACATGAACCAAAGAGGCGGTGGCAACTTTGCTAAAGCAGCTGCAGAGGTTGCAGGACTTGTGAATGCAACAGGTTCCGATACGAGAAGTTTCTGTGCAGGACCAGCTCACGCTTTGCTTAACGCAGCATCACTGGTTAAGGCAGGAACATTCAAGAACGTTGTAGTTACTGCTGGCGGATGTACAGCTAAGCTCGGTATGAACGGAAAGAGCCATGTAGAAAAGGGTCTTCCTATCTTGGAAGACTGTCTTGCAGGATTCTCGGTTCTGATCAGCGAGAATAACGGAGTAGATCCAGTTATCAGAACAGATATCGTTGGAAAACACACTGTAGGTACGGGCTCATCACCTCAGGCGGTAATAAGCTCACTGGTTACAGATCCTCTCGACAGAGCAGGACTTAAGATTACAGATGTAGATAAGTATGCACCGGAAATGCAGAATCCGGACATTACTAAACCAGCAGGAGCAGGAGATGTTCCTGAAGCTAACTATAAGATGATAGGCGCTCTTGGAGTTAAGAGAGGCGACATCGAGAAGAAAGATTTGGCTTCATTCATAGTTGAACACGGAATGAAGGGCTGGGCTCCTACACAGGGTCACATTCCTTCAGGCGTTCCTTTCCTCGGACTTTGCAGAGATATGATTCTCGACGAATCAATCAAAAGAGCAATGCTGATCGGAAAAGGAAGTCTCTTCCTTGGAAGAATGACCAACCTGTTTGACGGTGTTTCGATGGTTATCGAAGCTAACGACGGAAAAACTTCAGAAGAAAGCTCGGTAATGGTTGCAAATGCAATGAAGGACTTTGCTGCAAGTCTCCTGGCAGAGTAAAGGAGGAATATTATGGCTCAGAACTTACAAAAAATGATCGCTGAGACATTCCTTGAAATGGCACAGGGCGTTGAGAGCGGAGGTTACGGGAAAAGGCCTAAAATCGCTCTTACCGGCATGGGAAGCGAGCACGGTGAAGAGAATTGCATGGAAGCGGCAAAACTCGTCGCAAAAGAGGGAATAGACGTATTTTACATTGGAACCCTCGAAGCTGACGGAGTTACAACAGTTAAAGTCTCTGATGATGAAG
>CAYFWG010000024.1:0-11614 GCA_964346775.1 uncultured Mogibacterium sp. | reverse complement strand
GCGGAAGCCGCATGAATTCTATTTTGCCAAAGCAACTTTTGCCATATCACGGATCGACAGTACTTGCCACGTCCGTGAAGAAATTCTGTGAAAACAAGAATGTTGACGCAGCTGTTGTTGTGTCGCCATCAGATGGCAGTCTCGATAAGAAATACGAAGAAGTACTTGATGTTGTCCGCAAGGAAACAGGCAAGGCTATTTTTATTGTCAACGGAGGGAAGGAAAGAGCGGATTCGGTCAAATCTGGCCTTAGATATATCGAGAGATCGATTGAAAAGGAAGGTCTTAATCCGAAAGAAGTTCTCGTTCTCATTCATGATGCGGCAAGGCCGGGAATAACAGCGGAAGTTGTTGAAGAAAATATAAGTTCAGCCGAGAAATATCAAGCAATTGTAACAGCGATACCTTCTACGGATTCCGTTCGCATTATAGAGGATAAAAACAATCAAAAAATCAAAGAAACAGCGTTGAATGATGAAGCTCTATGCCATATAATTGGAACTACCGTTATTGATAGGCGATTGGTATTTAATGTTCAGACTCCTCAGACATTCGCACTTTCAGACATCCTTCATGCATACGAAATTGCAGACAGAGATGGATACACCGGAACCGATGATGCTTCGGTTATGGAGAATGCAGGATTTGAGGTTGTCGTCGTTCGAGGAGCGATCAGCAACAGAAAAATAACAACGCAAGAGGATATACATATGGTTACAAGAGTAGGAACAGGATATGATGTCCACAAACTCGTCCCGGGAAGGCCTTTAATTCTTTGCGGGACTCCAGTCCCCTATGAGATGGGGCTGCAGGGACACTCGGACGCCGATGTCGCAACTCACGCAATTATGGATGCTCTTCTGGGAGCAGCGTGTCTTGGCGATATAGGTAGGCATTTCCCTGATAATGATGACAAATATAAGGGTGCAGATTCGATTAAACTTCTCGAGGAAGTCAAGAAATTAATCGGTGAGGTTACGATTAACAATGTAGATGTGACGATAATCGCTCAAGCCCCCAAGATCGCACCGTACAATAAACAGATGACGGAAACAATAGCAAGAACGCTTGCTATACCCGAGTCGGCAGTTAATATCAAAGCCACTACTGAAGAAGGACTCGGTTTTACAGGAAGAAAAGAAGGGATCGCTGCAATAGCGACCTGTGCAATAGAAGGGAGATTTGTATAATGAGATTATCCAAGATGCACCTTAAGACGCTTAGAGAGGCACCAACAGATGCTGTTCTTGAAAGCCATAAACTTTTGGTAAGAGCAAACATGATCAAGCAGGAGGCTGCCGGTGTATATATGTATCCGAAGCTAGGCTGGAGATCTATAAGAAAAGTTGAAGAAATAGTAAGACAGGAAATGGACTATGTAGACTGTCAGGAAATATATATGCCACACATCAATCCAGGTGAACTTTGGAAGGAAACTGGAAGATGGTATGCATATGGCCCTGAACTTTGGAGAATTCAGGACAGAAACAACAACGACTTTGTACTGAACCCTACTTGTGAGGAAATGTTTACAGACTTCGTAAGAAAAGAATGGTCATCATACAAGGAATTACCGTTCTCCCTCTATCACATTCAGTTTAAGTACAGAGATGAAGCTCGTCCAAGATACGGACTTCTCAGAACAAGAGAATTCATAATGAAGGATGCTTATACCTTCGATGCTACCGAGGAAGATTTGCATACAGCATACATGAGACAATATCATGCATATGAGAAGATCTTTACACGTTGCGACCTCGACTACAGAATCGTAGAAGCGGATAACGGCCCAATCGGCGGAAGCAAATCCCACGAGTTCTCAGCTCTAAGTGACTGGGGCGAATCGGACATCCTATATTGCGACAACTGCGGTATGGCAGCTACAGATGAGAGAGCCGAGTTTGCAGATGAACAGCCTGTTAAAGAGGAAATGAAACCTACAGAAGTTGTATTTACACCGGGAACAAAGACTATCGAGGATGTATGTACATATCTGGATATACCTGTAAAAAAATCCATCAAGGCTCTTATGTTCGTTACATACGATACTGATTTGCAGCCTAAGGAATACGTAACAGCGTTTATAAGAGGAGACCGTCAGGTCAACATGATTAAACTCGTCAACGCTCTTAACATTCCTGAACACTATATCGAATTCGCAGATGAGAACTCAATGGGTTCTTTGACTGGAAGCGTAGGCGGATTTACTGGCCCAGTAGGACTTAAGAACTGTAAGATTGTAGTCGATTCCGAACTGGTTGGAACCGTTAATATGTGCGCAGGTGCAAACAAAGAAGACCACCATATGCTGAATGTATGCTATGGAAGAGATTATAAAGGCGATATCATTACCGATATCAAGAAACTTCAAGAAGGAGATCCTTGTCCACACTGCGGAGAACCTGTTAAGTTCAGAAGAGGTATCGAAGTAGGACAGGTATTCAAGCTGGGAACCAAATACTCGGATTCCATGAATGCAACATTTAAGGATGTAAACGGAGAATCTCACCCATACTGGATGGGATGCTACGGTGTCGGAATTACAAGAACGATGCAAGCTGTAGTCGAACAGCACCACGATGAGAAGGGAATAATCTGGCCTTTGGCTGTAGCTCCTTATCATGTCATCGTTACGGTTATTAATCCGAAAGACGAAACTCAAATGAATCTGGCAAATGAAATCGAGAAAAACCTCGAGATGCACGGAGTAGAAGTTCTGATCGACGATAGAGACGAAAGACCTGGAGTCAAATTCAACGACGCTGACTTAATCGGAATTCCTATCAGAATTACTGTCGGTAAGCACGCAGCAGATGATAAGGTAGAATACAAACTTCGTCGCGATGAAGAGCACGAGATTTATACATCCGAAGAGGCTGTTGCTAAAGCCAAAGCCCTTGTTGACTTAGAGGGTGACGGAAGGTGTTTCTTGACAAGACTTTCAGAGGAGACATTGAATTCACATTAAGATATGTTAGTTGAACTATTTCTTGTTTTTTTCAAATTAGGTATTTTTACGATAGGCGGAGGCATTGCGATGCTTCCGCTTCTTCGACAAGCGATAGTTGAAGATAAGAAGTGGTTCACAGATGAAGAATTCACAGATATCATAGTTGTAAGTCAGGGACTTCCCGGTGTAGTAGCTGTTAACATGGCTACATTTGTGGGATATAGGAAAAGAGGCTTCGCTGGATCACTCGTTTCGACAATAGGCGTAATAATGCCTTCCTTCATGATCATCCTCCTCGTAGCAAGAGGAGTTGCTACACTGAACGACAATCCGTATTTAGGCGGTGCAATGGCAGGTCTTAGAGCCGCGGCCTTAGGGCTTGTGGTAGTCGCAATTATCCAGCTGGCATCTACCGTAGTCAAAGGCAAATGGTCGGTTTTGGCAGCGGTTGCGAGCTTTGCAATGATCGTTTTCCTTAAGATAAATACAATCTATGTGATTCTGTTTTTTATTGCCATAGGAGCATTACAAGCGATTATAGTTGGAAGACGAATAGATAGGAGGCCTAAATGATGTATTTAAGTCTCTTTTTAAGTTTTTTTAAGGTAGGTTTGTTCGGCTTCGGAGGCGGACTTGCGATAGTCAGGCTTATATACGACAGCATACAGCAGTTTGCGAGTATATCTTCTGAGGAATTTACAAACTTCGTAGCAATTTCGCAGATCACACCAGGCCCTCTTGCAATAAACATAGCAACTTTCATAGGCAACGAAACAGCTGGTATATTAGGGGCGGCACTTGCGACTTTTGGCGTTGCTCTTCCAGCTTTTATAATAGTGAACATCGTATGCCGGATGCTGGATAGATTTCGAGAGAACAAAGTCGTCAAAGGTATGATGGACGGAATTAAACCAGCAACGATAGGATTGATAGGCGCTGCTGCAGTAACTTTAACTTTGCCCGCCGTTGCGGGAAAAGACAGGATCGGAATGGGACTTTTGTCTAGACTCAGCTCTGATCGGCTTGCGGGCCTTCAGTCTTTTATAGAAAACTCACCGGTGGATATTGTTGCAATCCTTATTCTTATTGCGACGGTGGTACTGATACTCAAATTCAAGAAAAAGCCCATCGCTGTACTAATCGTGATGGGGTGCATCGGAGCCTTGCTCGGTGTATAATCAAATTAATAGAAAACTAAAGGAGGTAAGTAGATGAGGGTCTATAACACTTTGACCAATCAAAAAGAAGAGTTTATTCCTATTGAAGAAGGAAAGGTAAAGATATACGCATGTGGACCTACGGTCTATAATTTCTTTCATATAGGAAATGCAAGACCTTTTGTCGTGTTTGACACACTAAGGCGTTACTTTGAATATAGAGGATACGATGTAAAATTCGTACAGAACTTTACGGATGTTGATGACAAGATTATCAATAAGGCAAAAGAAGAAGGTGTAACAGCTCAGGAAGTTTCGGAGAAATATATTAAAGAGTATTTTGACGATGCTTCGGCGCTCAATGTCCTTAAGGCTGATGTTCATCCCAAAGTTTCGGAACATATAGATGAGATAATCAATTTCGTGCAGACCCTTATCGATAAGGGATATGCATACGAAGTAGACGGAGATGTTTACTATTCGACCAGAAAATTCGACGAATATGGCAAACTTTCCGGACAGAATATCGATGACCTCGAAAGTGGAGCGAGAATTGCTGTCGGCGATGTCAAGGAAGATCCTCTCGACTTTGTTCTTTGGAAGGCGAGAAAAGAAGAATCCGAAATCGCCTGGGAATCTCCATGGGGAATGGGAAGACCTGGCTGGCATATCGAGTGTTCGACAATGGCAAGAAAACACCTCGGCGAAACTATAGACATACACGGAGGCGGACAGGATTTGCAATTCCCTCATCACGAGAATGAAATCGCACAATCCGAAGCATGCAACGGAGTTCCTTTTGCGCGCTACTGGATGCACAACGGATATATAACTATAGACGGAAAGAAGATGTCGAAGTCCCTTAACAATTTCTTTACGGTAAGAGACATACGCAAGGATTATTCGGGAGATGTAATTAGATTCTTCCTTTTGAGCGGCCATTACAGAAGCCCGATTAATTTCTCGGACACCTTGATGGAGCAGGCAAAGCAGGGTTATGACAGAATCGCAAATGCGATTGAAAACCTCGAATTCCTCAGCACAAACGGAAGCGACACCAAGATGGAAAACGAAGACAAACTCCTTTCCGACCTCGACAACCTCAAAGAGGACTTTATTGCCGCCATGGATGATGACCTTAACACAGCTGACGCTATCGCTTCGATATTCGAAATGGTTTCTTCGGCAAACACAGCAGTCAGAGATGGAGCCTCGAAGTCATATGCCAAGGAAGCTTTGGGCAGAATTAAGGAACTTACAGGCGTTCTTGGAATTTTCCAGGACGGAGAAGAAGACGGAAGCCTCGGAGATGAAATACAGGAGCTTATAGAGCAGAGGCAGAAGGCTAGAGCAGAGAAGAACTGGGCAAGAGCAGATGAGATTAGAGATGAACTTGCCGCTAAGGGAATCACTCTCAAGGATACACCTCAAGGCGTGCAGATAATCAGGAACTAATTCCTCGCAGTCTTTGGCGAATACCTTAGTCCTCGACGCGAGAGCAAACCATATGTCGCAAATCTATATAATTAGAAAATGGAGATACGAATGAGTAAAGCGGATCAGATCTTTGTGAATATGTGTAGTGATATCATAGAAAACGGCTTCAGTAGCGAAGGAATGCCGGTCAGACCTCGTTGGACGGATGGGGAACCTGCCCACACGATTAAGAATTTCGGTGTTGTCAACAGGTACAATCTCGCCGAAGAATTTCCCGCACTCACGCTTAGGCCGACACCTATTAAACTATCTACAGATGAACTTCTGTGGATTTGGCAGAAGAAATCGAACAGGATTGAAGACCTTAAGAGCAGGGTTTGGGACGAATGGGCAGGAGATGACGGAACAATAGGAAAAGCCTATGGATATCAGATGTCTCAGAAATACAAATTCAAGCAGGGCGAAATGGATCAGGTCGACAATGTTCTGTGGTGTCTTAAGAACGACAGATACAGCCGCAGAATTTTGACGAATATGTATAATTTTAATGACCTATCTGAGATGAATCTCGAGCCTTGCGCATACTCTATGACTTTTAATGTCAAAGGTGATACTCTCAATGCGATTCTCAACCAGAGATCTCAGGATATCCTCGCAGCTAACAACTGGAATGTCGTGCAGTATTCGATTCTATTGATGATGATGGCTCAGGTATCTGGGTTGCAAGCAGGCGAGCTTGTTCATGTTATTGCCGATGCTCATATATATGATAGGCATGTCGATATAATCAAGGAGATGATACAAAGACCTCAATATCCGGCGCCTAAGGTAACTTTAAATCCAGACATCAAGAATTTTTATGACTTCACCACGGCAGATATCAAGGTGGAGAACTATGTGACCAACGAGCAGATAAGGAATATCCCGGTGGCTGTCTGATGGATAAAGATAAAGCTTACAGGTTTAACACTACTGCATTGGCGTATCTTGGAGACGCGGTTTTCGAACTCGCGATAAGGGAACGTATTATAGAAAAGAATCCGCACAGTGCGGGGAAGGCTCATCAAAAGGCGATAAAGTATGTTTCGGCTGAAGGGCAATCCAAGGTCGCAAGGAAGATGATGGCCGAGTCTTTTCTTACAGAAGAGGAGATTAATCTGCTTAAGAGGGCAAGGAACCACCGCACAATATCGAAGCCATCAAGTGCTGATCCGAGAGACTATAAGGTCGCAACAGGGCTTGAAGCTTTGTTCGGATACTTGCAACTGATCGGAACGCAAGAGCGGATTGAAGAAATTGCTGACAAAGCAATCGAGATAGTAGAAGAAGCATAACAAAGAGCAAAGTTTAATAATATAATTACAGCCAATAATAAGAGAAATGACTCAAAATACCCCTTTGTCAGCGTTATCCGACAAAGGGGTATAGCTGTTTTTGGATATTTAAAAAGGTTATTAAGGTTATTTGTGAAACTATTTAGCAGCCTTTTTTCTTACTGCGAGGAATACAGGGAGTCCGAGAAGTGTTATTCCAACACTGCAGAGGGACATTATCAATCCACTTACTCCTGACATGAAGATCTGGCTGATGATTACATATACACCGCTCAGGAGCGCAAGTGCAGGTATAACAGGGTAACCAGGCACTTTGTACTTACGTTCCCATTCAGGGTGCTTCTTTCTCAATGTGATAACACATGTGAAAGTGAGTGTGTAGAAGATCCAGCATGAGAATACTCCGAGGTTGGTAAGAAGGTCGAACTCGCCTGTCAGTGAATAAATGCATGCGAGGAATCCAACTAGAAGCGTTGCGTTAGCAGGAACATCCTTGTCGTTTAGCTTTGAAAGACTCTTGCTTCCTGGAAGTGTGTTTTGAACTGCAAGCTGGTATGCAACTCTTGAGCCTGACATAAGGAATCCATTTCCTGCTCCGATAACGGAGATGATGATACCAATCTTGATGATTAATCCGCCAGAAGCTCCGAAGAGTTTAGTTGCAACTGCAGCAGCAGGTGACTCGATAAGCATAAGTTCGCTTGCAGGAATTACCCACAGGTATGCCAGGTTGATTACGATATAAACAGCCATGATTATAGAAACACCGCCAACGATAGCTTTAGGAAGGTCTCTTCCAGGATTGCTCATCTCTCCAGCTATTGTTCCTACGTTTGTCCATCCTTCGAATGCGAAGAGTACGGCAAGAAGTGTAGCTCCGAGAACGCCTGCAGGGCTGAGGTTGCCTGCTACCATAGGAGAAACGATAGGGCTGTCTCCACTTCCCCAAAGGAAGCCGAATATCATAATTACGAAAAGCGGGATGAGTTTGCAAACAGTTGAAACGATCTGCACGCCACTTGCTGTTTTAGATCCCTGGATATTTAGGAAGACCAGGAAAACGATAACTAATATTCCGATAGGAAGGGCAAATTGGTCGCCGAAATATTCGCTGAGCTCGCTACCTACTTTAACGCCGTAACCTGCAAGGAAGGCAGGGTAGAAAATAACGATTTGCATCCATCCTGCGAGGAAGCCGAGTTTTTCGTTGTAAACATCGGAAAGATAAGCAACCATACCGCCTGTCTTAGGGATGAGAACAGCTACTTCGGCAAATGTGAGTGCTGCAAAAATACTTACAATACCTCCGATGACCCAGGCAAGCATGCCCATTCCCGGTGCACCGCCGGTAGCATTGTAGATTGCATAAGGCTTAAAGAATACTCCGGCTCCGATAACGCAGCCAACTACTAGGGATGTAGCCGTAAAAACTCCGAGGTTTTTCTTCATAGTACGATTTTGTTCCATATAAATCTCCGTTTCTTGTTTTTTGCATATAAAAGAGAATACGCAAGCTACTTAAAATAAGCTGCCTGGGTATTCTCTGTCTGTTTACCTGAAAGTTTTGCTTCTTCGGTGACCTTATATAATCGGTTCTCTCCAGAGTTTCGTACACAAAGGATATCTTTACCTGAAAGATTCTATGCGGCTTGGCTCACCACATGTTGCCTCGTCGGTTTTCCATAAAAAGGTCAGGAATATCTCTCCTCTACTTTATCCGAAAAATATTTAATCGAATTTTAGCATTGTCAGATGAGATGTCAATAGTTTGGGCTATTAAATAAAAAATTATTTATGATAAAATAGCTATGTACAGGAGGCTGAATATGAAAATAATTTATGCAAATAATAATAAAATCTTTAATAAGAATTATGAGAATATACCCTTTCTCTCCTTTGATATGCTGGACAAATTAGGTTTTCCTAATGCGTACACTTCAAGATACTCATCTTACGATGAGACAACGGGCGAAGGTTCGACAGGTTTGCGTCTTGCGAGGATGAAGACAGAGACAAGGGAAGAATGCCTACCTATAATAAGAGGTAATATGGAGATCTTGGCTGAGTCGCTAGGCACAAGCCTTGACAAATCATGCATTACCAACCAAAAGCACACTAACCATGTACTTGCGGTAAAGGAAGAAGATCTTGGATTTGGCAGGCAGGATTTGCATCTGCAGAATATAGACGGACTTGTGACCGATGTACCGAAGGCGATGCTTGTCGCTTACGGAGGAGATTGCCCGCCAGTATATATAGTTGATCCGACCAAAAACGTAATCGGACTAGTTCACGCAGGCTGGAAGGGCACTTTGAGCAAAATACCAGAGGTTGCAATCGCAACCATGCATGTCAAATACGGGTGTGATCCTAAGGATATGTACGCAGCGATCGGGCCGAGCATATGCGAGGATTGTTACGAGATGGGAGATGAGATATACGAAGAGTTTTGTCTTAGTTGGGGGCAAGAAAATACTGACAGCTTGATGAAGAGACATCCTGCAATGGATAAAGACGGCAATGAGATAAAGGGCGGTAAATATCACCTGGATCTCTGGGAAGCGAACAAAATGACCCTTATAAATGCGGGAATACCTGAGGAACATATAGAGGTAACCAATGTTTGCACTATGTGTAACAGCGACATATTCTATTCTTACAGAGCGGGCAAAATGGAAAATGAGCAGCAGGCTATACTTGTGAACAGAAGAAAAGACAGCTTCTAAGGAAGCTGTCTTTTTATCAATATATATTGTTTGTTGAACGTGTTGTCCTTTATTAGCTTAATCGACTATAAATTCTACTGTAGAAGAATCCTCCGCTTCGCGGTAAGGATCATGTGTATCTCTTCCGTGAACCAGGGCGACGTAAAGCTCAGCATTTGTAGCATAGACATAAGGCATTACGTAGAAGATACCGACTATGTTAAGTGTTATAGCGGCAAGAAGTGACCAACCTATAAAGGATAGGTCGAGGACGAAGGCGTCCATTTTCTGCCCATACATTCTTTGCGTCGATATTTCCAAAGCTTCCTTATAATCCATAGCTGGATTTTCGGCAATCAGGTATGGTACAAGACGATATTGGTATGACTTAATAATTCCCGGTATAACAAATAGAAGGCTCCATAGGAATACATAGAGGTTCATAAAGAACATCGTCTTAACTATATTCTTGTAGTTAGGACCGAAACTCGAACCTACAAGGTTGACGTTGGCCTGAGGATCTTCGCGGTTTATTAGGAAGAACTTATTGCATCCGACCTGAAGAGGGCTGAATACAAATACATTCAGAAGTACCGAGAATAGAATTATAAAAGTAAGAATAATAAGGACAACAGATAGTATGGCTGCTATATTCACCGCATTTTCGGGAGAATAAATAGTGCTTCCGTCTAATGTCGTACCACCGCCGTATCTGTTTTGAGTTTGGTTTTTGAATTGAAAGTATGCATTAGGTGCAGCCATACCGCCTGTTACGAAACTCGCAATGAGAGCTACGAGAACAGCGCGCCAATAGTTTGCCTTGAATGCGACCTTTCCTCTTGATTTTAAATCTTGTCTACTCCACATAAATTTTACTCCTTAATTTGAATTTCCGACTCAGCGGAGATTATAAGTTATGTTAATTTAACTTAGCAAATTATTATATCATATAGACTGAGGAGCAAGTAATAATGTAGAATATGAATCTAAATATGTACAAGATATATAGACTATATATTAAAGAAGATATTTAAAAGATATTCAAAAGAGGATTGAATTTTTCGCCGGAGAGGAGATTTATAATATATGAACATGATAGTTGCGGTTGACAGAAACTGGGGGATTGGAAAAGATAACGGCCTTCTTGCATCAATTCCTGGAGATATGAAATATTTTAAGGAAAACACCTTGGATAAGGTTGTTGTCATGGGAAGAAAAACTCTCGAATCGATGCCTGGAGGAAGAGGGCTTCCGAAGAGGATCAATATAGTTCTTACTTCAAATAAAGATTTCCAAGCGGAAAGATGCATAGTAGTTAATTCCGAAGAGGATATGTTTGACGAAATAAACAAATACGATTCGGAAGATGTATATATAATTGGTGGTGCATCCATATACAATAAGTATTACAAACTGTGCGACAAGCTGTATATAACGAAGATGGATGCAGATTTAGATGCGGATTCCTTCATTATTAATATAGATGAAGATGATGAATACGAGATAATATCTGAGAGCGAGCCTGTGACAGAGAACGGCATAACTTATAGATTCCTCGTATATAATAGGAAAGTTCAAAACGAAAAGTAGTGAAGGGTTTAGGGAGATTTAATGAGCAAAAGAGAAAACAAGAGATTCAATGAGAAGAAGAGAAGCACGACTCCAAAAAGAGGTGGCAAGAATCGAAGAGATTATGGTGACGATTATAAACCTGTAAGGAAGTCTATGTCTAAGCCTTCAGCAAGAAGGGCAGATAGGACTGCAGACAGGAAGGCATCGAGATGGGGTGCCTATGAGGAGCCGAGGATTGGAACTGACGGTCTGGAAATTGTTGCAGGAAGAAATCCTGTTATGGAAGCCCTCAAGGGCGAGAGAAATGTCGAGAGGGTCTTTATTGCAGAGGGCAGTGAAGGTTCTATTTCAGTAATTGTCGCAGTTGCCAGGGAGCAAGGCGTCATTGTAGATTTTGTTCCAAAGGAAAAGATCAATGCTATGGCGGCGCAGATAAAGACGCGCCGACCATCTAAAAAG
>CAYFWG010000023.1:405-11678 GCA_964346775.1 uncultured Mogibacterium sp. | reverse complement strand
GAGCCCTATATTTAATGACTATCTAAAGATAGAGAAGGTGTGATAAAATTGCTTACAGATTAAATTAAAAAAGGAAGATGGGTACAATATATGTATATAAATAACCAACTCACAGCTCTTGCAATAATTCCAGGAATAGTGATATTGGTCTATGTCTATGCTAAAGACAAGGTCGAAAAAGAACCTATTAGCATGATAGTTCAACTTATTATATTTGGAGCGATTTCTTGTCTGATAGCCGGGTATGTGGAGTCTTTTGCGATAAAGTTTTTCCCTGTATATCCGGAAGGCTCTTTGGAATATTCCCTAATCAATGCATTTGCAATAGCGGCATTTTGGGAGGAAATCCTTAAGTTCGCAGCCCTGAGAATAATCACCTGGAATTGCAAATGTTTTAATTATAGGTTCGACGGAATTGTGTACGGCGTTTCGACCGCAATCGGCTTTGCTGTTCTAGAAAACATATTCTATGTCGCTCAGTACGGACTTCAAACAGCAATAGTTCGCATGTTTACGGCTGTTCCTCTCCATGCTTTTTGTGGTCTTGCGATGGGAGCCTTCTACTCCTACTCCAAGAAAAATGCAATATTAGGAAAGTCCGGACAATCGTTTATGTTCACCTTACTGGCAGTTGTTGTTCCTATGATGATACACGGAGTGTATAACACCTTTGCCTTCCTTAGAGGGAATGCGGCGGCATATGCTCTTCTGGTTTTCGTATTGATAATGTACGGAATTGCTGTCAAAACAATCAAGAGCTTCTCGGCAGCCGACTACAAAGAGGGCTTTAATCCGAAGAGGAAGATAATACTATAGCGAATAGTAAAAAAAATCCCCCAAGGTATCCCCCAAGATATTACCCGAGATTTCACCCATGATATTTTCCAAAATATCACTTAAGAAACTCGTCGTCGTAGAATTTAGAACGTTTTATCAATAGTTCTTCCAGTTCGGAATGTCCGTATTTCTCAATTAAAGTTTTCTTGTCCGAATAAAGATTGACACCTAGTCCGAGGCGATCACCATCGATTTTCACTCCCATTGCAGCTAAAGTTGTCGGGAACATGTCCATGGTAGAGAAGCCTCTTTTTTTGCCCGACCATTTCGCGTCGGAATTTATAAAGCAATTATATACGGTTCTCTCATAACCAGTTTTTTCGATTTCCTTAAAATAGTCGGGGTCCATACTGTTGTGGTCGCCGGTAATTATTATCGTCGTATTATCGTAGAAGTCCTGTTCTTTGAGCCATTGCACGAAGTTATATACCTGCCTATCCGAACATGCGATTACATTCGAATATTGACGATCGTATTTATCGTCGCAATATTTACAAACGTATCCGCCTATGTGATGGGTATCTACTGTAAGCATTGTCAAAGCGAAGGGTTTGTCCTGGCTCGAGAGATCGAGGAGGGCTTTTTTCGCATATTCAAAAAGGTACAAATCTTCGAAACCCCACCATCCGTTGTGATAGTCGCGCAAAACGATATTGTCATCATATGCGGTGTATAGATCCAGCACTTTGGCATTTCCGTGCTGCTCGTAGAGTTTCTTTCTTCCAGCAAAATCTCCGTTCGAACCGATTACAAAACATTCGTTGTAACCTTGTGCAGCCAGAACATCTCCCAAGTTGTAAAGACCAGGCATAAAAGCGACGAAGTCAGTATACATGGCGTCGGATATAGAAGGCAGTTTCAAAGGAACTCCTCCCGTTTGTGCAACTATTGCACCCATAGTCCAGGTAGCTCGGGTAGGATATCCTCCTTTAAAATAATCGTTCTGAGAGAAGTGGTGATTGGATTCTGCAAGTTCTGTCAGATGCGGTATGAGTTTATCGTTCATAGCACCGCCCTTGTCCTTGGACATGTATGTATTTTCCATAGATTCAAGGTAAATATATATAAGGTTCCTCTTTTTTTTCGGGAATTCCATGCTTACCTTCTTAGGGTTCACATAGTTTTCTTCGATAAAGCTGGAATCTTCAAAGAGGTACTCCGCCAAAGAACGCAGAGGGTAACTCTTGTTGAGCTGATAGAAGGAAAGAAAATAAGACAGAAGCAAAAGAATAATTAAGGTGCATACTTTCAAGCTCTTCGGTACTGGTATTATATATTTTTCTGGTAGCTGGATTTCTTTCGAAATCAAAAGCATAAATAAGCACGAATAAAGCGCGGCAAAGATAACTGCACCCGGAAAAACAACGTCTATTAAAAATGAGGTGACAAAGCTTGGATTTGCACCTTCCATTGGCGTCGTAATAGAGAAGATTATCGAGTCCCACTCCATCTTTCCGAAATTGATCACAGTCCAGTGCTTACTGATCATAATTAGGAAGGGAACTGTCAGTAGTAAGCCGTAGAAAAAGGGTTGGATGAATTTTTTGTATTTGCTCTTTCCGGGAACTCTCTCGGTGATAGTTATCTCAGGCAAGGTCAGAAGATAAGAAATAGCAAGAGATACGACAAATTCCAGCAAAAAAACTTTGGCAGCAAAGGTCAAACTAAAGTCGATGATGAAAACCGAGAAGAGGGCATAGTTGAAAAAATGGAGCACCAAAACGAGAACCAATAATGTAATAAGAAAAATAAAAGATAATCTATAAATAAAATGAATTTTACCCTTTTTACTAAAAATCTTCGTCGATATTACAATTGGCGTCAATAACACGATCCATTTGAATAAAAACTCTGTCATGTAAAACTCCATTCGATTGAATAAATGTACCTATAAAAATAATACATGATTTGAATGCTGTTTTCAATTTTCGCACTTCACAGACTTTCTCACCAATCTTGACGAATTCGATTCAATAGAGTACATATTAATAAGAGATGAAGAGCAAAGCAGAAAAAACAGCATATAATATAGCGTGTAAGGTAGATGCTCGAGGTGGACGGACATTCTATGTCGGTGGCTTTGTGCGCGATAAATTACTTGGCATAAGCAATAAAGATGTAGATATAGAAGTTCACGGAATAGAGGCGGAAATGCTTTGCGAAATTCTCTCTGAAATCGGCAATCCTATCGAATACGGCTCGAGTTTTGGGATATATTCCATCAAAGGCGAAGACATCGATATTGCCCTGCCGAGAAAAGAGAAATTGATAGGAGTCCGTCATAGGGACTTCGAGATAGAAGTCGACCCCTTCATTGGCACACTTGGTGCAGCACGAAGACGGGATTTCACGATGAACTCCTTGATGGAGGATGTTCTCACCGGAGAAATAGTAGACCACTTTGGCGGTATTCGGGATATTAAGGATGGAGTGATAAGGCATATCGATTCTCAGACTTTTATAGAAGATCCTCTCAGGGTTCTCAGGGCAGCACAATTTGCAGCCAGGTTTATATTTACAATAGCCGAAGAGACGATTGAACTTTGCAGAAACATCGACCTGTCACAGCTTTCCAAGGAGAGAGTTGAGGAGGAGCTGCGGAAGGCTTTGTGCAAATCGGATAGACCGTCTATTTTCTTCGAATCGCTGAGAAGAATGGACAAACTCGCGGACTGGTTTCCCGAACTCGAGAGCCTAATCGGACTCGAGCAGGATGCCATATATCATCCAGAAGGAGATGTATGGACACATACGATGGAGGTTATCGATAGGGCGGTAGCTTTCAGAGATAATGTAGGAAATCCTTTTGCCTTCATGTTATTTGCTCTAACCCATGACCTCGGGAAAATCGTCACCACCGAGGAAATCGACGGAAGAATACATTCATACAAACATGAAAAGAAGGGCCAGCCTCTCGTTGAAGCTTTCGTTAGGAGGATTACAAACAAGAAGGAGATTATCGAATACCTTCTTAATATGGTTCCCCTACATATGAGACCTAACGTGGTCTCTCACTCCAAACCCAAAATCAAATCGACGAATAGACTATTCGATGCGGCTATTAAACCCGAAGACTTGATATGGTTTGCACAGGCCGACAAACCTGTTTTTTCATTGAACGAGAAATTCGAAGGAGATCCAGAATTCCTCCAAGAACGTTTGAAAATATATGAAGAAACCATGGCAAAACCATATGTGAAGGGCAGGGACTTGATTGACGCTGGCTTTGAACCAAGTGAATATTTTAATGAACTCCTCGAATACGCACATAAGTTGAGGCTGGCAGGTGTAAACAAAGATCTTGCAATGAAACAGATCCTCGGATATGCGAAAGAATTAAAAAAGAAAGGCGTGTTATAAGCACATGAGCAAAACACCGCGAAGGTTTTCGGCGCAAATATCTATAGATACATCTGCTTCGATATGTTGTATACAGATAATTGAGACTCATGTTTTTGAAAAGAAGGGAAATTTAATGAAAGACGAAATTAAGTTTGATGTTGATATTGATACCATGGAATGGACTGTAGAAGATGAAGGTTCTCAGGCCACAGACCAGGAGAATGTCAACTATAGCGATCAATATTACGATAATTACCAAGACACTCACCAATACAGTTATGAGGAGCTGAAAAGACAAGGCTACAAAATTTACAATAAGCATCTTTTTACTTGGCTCTTTACACTCTTTCTAGGTGCGTATGGAGTAGACAGGTTCCTTAGAGGGCAAATCGGCCTCGGAATTCTTAAGTTGATTACAGCCGGCGGAATAGGCTGGTGGTTGCTAATAGATCTAATTATAGCAATCGTGAAATCATACGGATCTGGATTTGGCAATCAGGAAGAGCTGATTTTCACCCCAGACGGCCATTACACAAACTAAAAAACACCGCAACCCAATTGATACATTTCATACTCGCTGTATGATATATTCCCAACGGGATTTATTAGCCACAATTATCATGCCGTCTACGGTAATCCGCAAAGTCTATATCGACCATTGTAACAATATCGGATGCATCTGATTTAACTGATATCATATTAGATGGCTCTGGTAATGCCTCGCCATCATCTTGCATATCAATGCCAATCAGACCTATAGCGTCTCTTGCCATGAACATAGCATCTGTTATATCCTCTCCCTCGGTGTTGATATTAAAATCGGGAACATATACCAGGAAGCCTCCATCTTTTGATTCAGATAGAATAATTGGATATGCTGTTTTCATTTTCTGTTCCTCCCTATGTGTACGAGAAATGGGGCGTTACTTAGAAATCTTCTCGATTAGTGCTTCTTGTAAGGTTTGAGAGAAGTTTATCCTTTTTGAGTCAGCCTGTTCATTAAGCCAATAAGGAATGGTCAGGGTCTTTTTTACGGAGCGCTTTGCTTTGTTCAAATTAACCTCCGCTGTGATAACGCTGACACGAGAAAGTGAATCGACTTTAATGTCAAAAAGGTTTGAAGGTTCATTTAAAACTTCTCCGTCTGCTAACACACAGGACAAATGTAGAGACAGAGCTTCTTTTGCTTCCTCTAATAGCTCTTTGAGTGTATCGCCAGTAGCGTTACAGCCTTTTACATCTGGGAACTCTCCCCAATATCCCTCGGAGCTTTTTCTAATTATCATTGGGTAATGAAATAACATTTTTTCCTCCTAATACGCCTCAACATCAAGGATGAGAAGTCTCACTATACCGTCTTTGCTATCTGGCACGATCTCTTCAACCGCACTTGCTTTTGGTACTGGATTACGGCTTTCAAGCTCATCTAATACCCATCCTAAAGCTGCGTCTGTTCCCATAACAATAGCATCAGCAAGACTATTTCCCTCGCTTACACATCCAGGCAGATCCGGAACAACAACAGTATAGCCGTTTGATTCTTCACAAGGATAAAAAACTGCTGGGTATAATAATCTCATATCTACTCCTTACTCTATAGAAAGTTCAGCCTTCAATGCTTCCTGCAAAACTTGTGAAAAGTTAATATTGTTTTCTAACGCCTTTGAATTAAGCCAAGCTGGCAGAGTTACCGTTCGGTTTACAGACTTATTTATATTAGCCATGCGTACAGCTGGCATGAAGACATCTATCAGAACTGCACACTCGTTATCTTCAACTTTCACCTTTGATAAAGGTGTCGCACTTGGAATCGCGACGCCTTCTTCTTCAAGGCCACAGATAACAACGCCAAGGCACTCGCGAGCTGAAAGAAGTGCATCCCTATCATTTTCACCGCTCGTAGCAACATCAAAATCCGGAAAGAATGCAGCTATATTTTGTCCTTCTTCGTATGTAAACACTGCTGGGTAATAATATCTATCTTCTTTTTTCATGGTGGTACCTCCTAGATTGAATGACAAGGGTGCTTATATTAGTAGTGGTTACCTCTAACAGTTATACGATACTAAGCGTTAGCTTCCAGCCTTTTGATGACCTCCTTCGAAGAGCAACTTTTCATCTCTTACTTTAAACAATAATAATAACAAATATAATAATATTTGCAAACAGCTTTAGACATATATTTTTATATTTGTCATTTTTTATTTTTCAAAGGTTTATACACTCCAACGCCCTCACCAACGATAGTTACGTTTTCAATCAGCTCTACTCTTGACATGTCTTTATTATTTAAACCTGACTCCGTCATCATCTCGCCTTTAACCTTAAGACATAAATCGGCTTTAATCGAAAGGTCGACGAAGAAGACACATTTATCGGATACGCATATGGTATTCTGCTCTCTTTCGACTAACACATCCAGCAAGGATGCTTGGAGAGACATACAGATAAAGATGACAAGGAACCTTCCGATGAATCTCAAGGAAGAAGCCGAGATTGCACAGGCTTTATCTGGAGTAGTTTCACACGAGACACAGCTTAAGGTTCTGTCAATCGTAAGAGATCCTTTGGAAGAAATCGAGAAGATAGAAACAGAAGACAGAGAAAGCTGGCCAAAGAGCGCCGAGCAAGAAGTATGGCGCTGGTGAGAAAAGGCTTAGAGGAGCAGGGCTGGGAAATAACAGAAGATATAGAAAGGTTCTTGCGAACTTAGCGAACACAGAACTCAGAGTGTTACTACAGCAACACAAAAGAAAGCCTCTGCAGAGGCTAATAAGAAATAGAGACAGATGGTAATAATAACAGAATATTAAAACAACCTCGGATTCTTTTGAAAGCCGAGGTTTTATTTGAAAGGAGCTGTTTTAATGGCGTATAACGACATGGATGTAATCATTTATAAGATTTTGAGTTATCTTTATGAGTGCATGAAAAGCGGTGTCGCACCACGAGAGGAAGATTTGTGTGCGAACGCTAAGCTGTTTCGCATTCCGCAACGTTACTGGCTTCAGGTTATAGAGGAAATATCGGACGAGGGTCTTGTGAAAGGCTTTCGTTTTCTTATGATAAAAGACGGAATGCTTGTTGATGTCTCAGAGGATGCAAGAATAACGATTAAGGGGAAACAGTTCTTAACGGAAAACTCAAGGATGGCGGCGGCGAGAAAATTTCTGGGAGCAGGCTTTAACGAAACTCTATCGATAATGATAAAGGCTATAATAGCGACAGTGTAAAAAAATGATAAAAATTAGAGAATATCCAACAGGGATAACCGTATCTGGACATGCGAGGTACGGACCCTATGGGCAAGACAAAGTCTGTAGTGCGATATCTTCGCTTCTACAGACTTTTATATTGTCAGTCAACGAATTGACTGGCAACTACATAAAAAGCGATCTACGGCAAGGAAATGCCGTTATCGAATACAAGGACTTAGACGAGCAAGCGCAGCTCCTTCTAGAGTCCTTTTTTATTGGCGTGAATGGGATTGCCTCAGCATACCCGGATCACGTCACACTCAGCCGGAAGGCTCGTCCAAGCGTTGAAGACGATAATAGCAACGGAAGATAAGCATTACATCTTTAAAAACATGGAGGATAGAAAAAATGAAGATGAACGATGAACTGAAATGGAAGCTACAACTTTTTGCGGAGGATCTTGAAGGCGAACCTGAAGACAAGCAGGATGCTAACGAGGGCGGAGATGACTCTAAAACTAAAGACGATGAACCTGAAACAAAGGGAGAGAAAAAGTACTCCGACGAGGACGTAGACAATGGGGAGAAAAAAGAATTTGTACGACGAGTGCCAGGATGGCAAAACAACATAATAGAAAGGTACATATATAATGAAGAAAACTGTAGGTGAAGGAATCCGCTTTGAACGGATAAGGTGAATTACAGGCCATTTGATAGGCTCAACATTAGTTTTGTCAAATTTCAATGTGAGGAGATAAAATTTTAATTGGATATTTCTTCAAAGTATATCGACAGCTTACTGAATCAATGGTAATGTTTAACAAGAAAGGGGAGAAACAATGGATACAGTAATCAGAGTCACAAGTCTATGTATTAGTATCGTAGCTCTTTGCACTGCAATCGCAACATATAGGAGGAAGTCATAATGTGCCCAATAAAAGAAGCAAGAAAAAAAGCAGGGCTTACCCAGGCTAAAATGTCAGATCTTCTAGAGATACCAAAACGCACTATTGAGGATTGGGATCGTGGTATATCTAAGCCCCCACGTTGGGCGGAGAAACTGATAATTGAAAAGCTGGAAGCAATCGCAAATGAAGTTAATTAAGAGGTCTAGATAAGAAGGTCTTTTGTTCGCAGATAATCAAAAAGTGCAACACTTTGGGTGTCAAGTAAGGTTAAATTACGACAATAGAGCCTTTTTATAAATTAATAAAAAACACCGCAACCATTGAGGTTGCAGTGTTTTGAGATGGTGCGTCCGCAGGGGCTCGAACCCCGAACCTTCTGATTCGTAGTCAGACACTCTATCCAATTGAGCTACGGACGCTCAAACTACCCAAACATACTACAATAAATTCATATCAAAGTCAACGCAAGAACCCCAAAGAAAACAAGACCGACTGTTTAACACAGTCGGTCTTTAAGTTACTTAATTTTCTAAAGCTATAGATTAAATTTCGAATCCCTTAGTCATCTTGTCGTCTGGATCCATGAACCACTTAGCTTCTCCGCAGAGGTAAGCAGCGCCTGTAACCATAGGAACAACTGCGTCGAATTCGCCAACCTTTGTCAGTTCCTTAATCTCGCCGATGAACTTAGTTCCGATGAATGATTCGTAAACGAATTTCTCACCAACCTTGAGTTCGCCGTTAGCATAGAGGAGTGACAGTTTAGCAGAAGTACCTGTTCCGCATGGTGATCTGTCGAGCTGTGGGTTATGAGCGTTACCGAATACTACGAGGTTTCTGAGGTCTGCATCAGGTGTGTCTGTTGTTGAGTAGTTCTCAATCAGGTCAACACTTGTGATGTCGAGCTCAGGGTGCTGGATTTCAATCTGCTCATTAATTGCAGTGAGAGCGAAGCTTGACCATTCAGTCAGGAACTTAGCTGTATCAACGCCAACCTTAAGGCCGAAGTTCTTCTCAGTATCAACAAGAGCAAAGAAGGATCCGCCGAAGCAAATATCAAATACAACGTCTTTGCCATTGTATTCAATGTGCTGATCTCTCTTGTAAACGAATGCAGGAACGTTTGTCAGAGTTACGCCTGTAACCTTGCCGTCTTTGCACTGTGCAACTGTTCTTACGATACCAGCAGGAGCTTCGAGAACTACTGGAGTCTCAGGCTCTTTCATTTCCATAAGTCCGCCTTCGAGGATAGCTGTAACTGATCCGATTGTGCAGTGTCCGCACATGTTCAGATATCCGCCACCATCAAGGAAGAATACTCCGAAATCAGCTTCAGGGTTAACTGGCTCACAGAGGAAAGCACCAAACATATCATGGTGTCCACGAGGTTCGTACATAAGCATAGTTCTGAGATAGTCATAGTGCTCCTCAAGATAATGCTTCTTCTCTATCATTGTGTTTCCAGGTACGTCTGGGCAATCGATGGATACTCTGCAGTATTCGCCTTCTGTATGTGCCTCGATGGTTCTGAGAACTTCCTTGTCATAGAGATCGTAGTTAATCTTAGCTTCAAGATGCTTTGCCATTGGTAATTACCTCCTTAAAAGTAAATAACATTTTTTTGTTTGAAATAAGTGAAACAAGTGTCTCACCATTACAATGATAACGCAAAAGAAGAAAGAATGTCAACAAATTAACACCCATCTTCGCTGTAAACACACATATCCGTAGATAAGGAGAAAAGGAGTGGTATGAAAATGATATATGCAATAAATGGCGGTATAAAAATTTCTTCAAAACATAAATGTGTTATTAAAAAAACAAAATTCTGTTATAGATAAAAAAACTTTTTTTGAGACAAAAATCTATAGCTTTTATGGATAGAACTTCACAAACTATTATTGATATAAATACCACAAAGTGTTATATTATATGGAGCACAAAAGCGGAATTTTTTGGTGCGAAAAAAATAACTATAAGACTATTAGTTGTAGGATTAAGGAGAGATGGAACATGGAAAACATTCAGATGCTGCTGAAGCAGGGTGCGGTTGGCAAACCATGTGAACCGATTGTAAAGGTAGGCGATAAGGTTGAAAAAGGTACACTTATTGCAACTCCAACCGGTCTTGGTGCTAACGTACATTCAAGCGTATACGGCGTTGTAGAAGAAATTACTGATGATAGAATTATCATCAAGCCAGACGAAGATCAACCGGACAAGTATGTCAAGATAAAGAAGGGTTCTAACCTTGAGATGATAACTGAAGCAGGAGTCATCGGCCAGGGTGGTGCAGGATTCCCTACAGCAATTAAACTTAATGCAAATCTTGACCATGGATATATTCTCGTTAACGCTGCTGAGTGTGAACCAGGTCTTGAGCATAACATTCGTCAGATTGAAGAAGATCCTGAAGCTTTGGTTAGAGGCGTTAAGTATCTAATGGAGATCGCAGGAGCTGACAAAGGAATCATCGCTATTAAGAAGAAGAACAGAAAAGCTATCGAAGCTCTCGATGCAATTCTCAAAGATGAACCTTCAGTTGAAAGACACCTTCTTCCAGACATCTATCCGATGGTCGAAGAAAGAGCTGTAGTAAGAGAGTGCCTAGGCATCGAACTCGAACCTGACAAACTTCCTTCAGCTGCTAATGCTGTAGTTGTTAACAGTGAGACAGTTTACTCATGTGTTGAAGCTATCGAAGACCAGAAGCCTCTGATTGACAAGAACATCACTGTAAGAGGACAGATTGTCGGCGGTAATGCTGCACACGTATTCGAAAACGTTCCTATCGGAACAAGCGTTGCATCCCTCATCGAAAGAGCTGGCGGAATCGACGGAGAATATGGAGAAATCATCGTAGGCGGAGCTTTCACAGGCAGAGCAGGAACACTCGACGAGCCTATAACAAAGGCAACAGGAGCTGTACTTGTAACAGTGCCTTTCCTTGATCTTCACGGAGCAAAGACAGGAATCCTGGTATGCGCATG
>CAYFWG010000023.1:0-395 GCA_964346775.1 uncultured Mogibacterium sp. | reverse complement strand
CCTTCTTAAGAAGTATAATGGTACAGAGACAAAGGTTTGCTATTGTAAGCAGGCTCAGGAGCAGAAGAACGGCACTCGCAAGTGCGAACGTCCTGGTAACTGCCCTGGACAGGTTCAGAACAACCTCGACTTCAAGAAAGCTGGATGCGAATATGTTATAATGGGTAACTGTTCAGATTGCTCCAACACTGTTATGGCATCAGGCCCTAAGATGGGACTCAAGGTTATCCATATGACAGACCATGCTATGAGAGCTGTAGGACATGCAATGTACAGAACACTCAGAGTATCGAAGCACGTAGACCAGGATCTTAATGTTGTAGATAATGTAGAGAACAACTAGTCATTAAATACGCATTAGACTTTATTATAGGTGTTAATCTCTAAACTTCTTA
>CAYFWG010000022.1:3003-11833 GCA_964346775.1 uncultured Mogibacterium sp. | reverse complement strand
GATGTCGTAGAAGGAAAGGTCATGAGATTTACCGACTACGGAGTATTCGTTGATATCGGTGGAGTAGATGGTCTTCTGCATATTTCAGAAATTTCATGGGGCAAACTCAAGCACCCTGACGAAATTCTCAATATCGGAGATATCATAAATGTTAAGATTCTTTCTCTAAACGAAGAGAAAGGAAAGATTTCTCTAGGACTTAAGCAAACGCAGGCTGAGCCATGGACCCTTGTCGGCGACAAGTATCAGATCGGCGATGTTTTTGAAGGAAAAGTCGTACAGATTAAAGATTACGGTGCATTTGTTGAACTTGAAGCTGGACTCGACGGTCTTGTACACATTTCTGAGATTGCAAATAAGAGAGTTGAAAATGTTTTCAGTGAACTGACTGCAGGTCAAACTGTTAATGTTAAGATCATGGAGATTGACCCAGATAAGAAGAGAATCAGCCTAAGCATCAAGGCAACCTTGCCAAAAGAAGATGTATCAAGCGAAGAGGAAGCTTCTGAGCCAGAGGTATCCGAAGCAGCTGAACCTGTAAAGGAAGAAGTTGTGGAAGAGGTAACTGAAACGGTTGAAGAAGTTCCAGCTGAATAATCGAAGCATTTAATAAGAATTAAAAGAAATGAGGTAATCGGGTTTTCCGATTACCTCATTTTTTAGACTTTGTAAGTTTTTACCAACCTTGCATTATATCTAGGATTGCATCTCCAAGTTCTCCATTGGCATATGCTTCAAAAGCATCCTCTATTATCGCTACTGCCTTTTCAAGCTGTTCTTGAGTTATTACGAGCGGTGGTTGTACACGCAGCGTACATTTCCCGACAAATGTGAGCATTAGGCCGTGAGTCATACAATAGTATGATATTTTAGATGCTGCCTCATAACTTTTTTCCATTGATTTTTTGTCAGTTACAAGTTCAACACCTATATCAAGTCCAATTCCACGCACATCGCCAATAAAATCATACTTCTCTTGCATCTCTAAGAATCTATCTTTGAGCCAACAGCCTTTTTTGTAGGAGTCTTCAAAAACATTATCTCTTTCCATTATCTCCAGCATTTTAAGGCAAGCAACACAGGTTGCTGCATTTCCGGACATTGTAAATAGATGCGCTGGAGATCCGAGTGATGACAATACATCTTTGCGACCAACCACAGCCCCTAACGGGAGACCAGCTCCGAGCGATTTGCCCAGAACATAAATATCTGCCTTGACATTGAAATTATCAAGGGAAAACATTTTACCAGTTCTTCCAATTCCTTGGTTAATCTCATCGGAAATCAGCAAAATTCCGTGTTCATCACAAAGTTCTCTAAGTGCTTTGAAATATTTTTCAGGAGGCACGACTAATCCAGCATCTCCAGCAATCGGTTCCACGATAAATGCAGCAACCTCATCGGCAGGCATATAGTGTTTGAAAGCATATTTTATTTCTTCAATGCAATCGAGTCCGCAAGTTTCGCATTTCTGATGATAGCGACATCTGAGGCATATCGGATATGTGAAAGTTTCGCACTCGGGAAGAAGGGGACCTATCTTTCTTCTCATGTCATTAGTTAATTTAGATACGGAGATAGCTCCATATGTACTGCCATGATAAGACTCGCTAAATGATACTATCTTAGTTCGCCCTGTATATCCTCGGGCATACTTAATAGCTCCGTCAATAGAAGCAGACCCTGTGCATGTATAAGAGACCATCATATCGTCTCGACCTGTCATTGTAGATAGCTTTTCTGCAAGATCGATCATAGGTTTACTAGGAAAATATGCAGATGTATATTGTGCTAATTCACACATTTGCTTCTCGACAGAAGCAGCTATTTCCTTGTTACCGTGGCCGATGTTTGCCGAAGATGCGCTTGAAAGAAAATCAATATATTCTTTTCCGTCACAATCATATAGCAATGCTCCATCTCCTTTGACAAAGGAAATTGGAATATATGGTATTCTCGCTGATGGCGGTACAAATTTCTCTTGCTTATTAATAATTTCCTCTAATACTTTTGACACTTTTCATTCCTCCTAATAACTTCGTACTTTTGTCACTATGTGACATGAACATTATAACCTATATTTGCTAAAAAATAACAAATTTTAAAAAATAATTTGTTTTTATTGACAAAAATTTCCCTCCTTGTTACAATGTGAAAATTAAGTGAAAAAGAAAAAAATTTAATTAAGAATTGGAGAGAAAATGGGAACAACGACAACAACAAAGAAACGCAGTAAATTATTCAGACTATTAGTTCCGGCTTTTGTATTCCAGTCTGTCGTAATAGGCGGAGGATACGGTACCGGCGCTGAAATTAATCAGTACTTTTTGAGCAGAGGTCTTGCTGGTGGACTCGTTGCGATGATCGTAACAACAGTTATCTGGGCGGCTGTATGTGTAGTAACTTTTGAATTTGCTAGCGTATTTAAAACTTACGACTATAAGAGAATGATGGATAAACTCCTCGGTAAAGCAGGCTTTCTTTATGAGATTTGCTATATCGTATTGCTTCTCATCGTTCTTGGTGTTGTAACGGCAACAGCAGGAAGTATGGTTACAGCTTTGACGGGATCCACGCCTTGGATAGGAATAGCTATTTTATCTGTTGGAATCGTCTTCCTTGTCCTAAAAGGAACTCGTATGATCGAGAATGTACTTACCATATGGTCATATGTTCTATATGCAGTTTATGTAGTATTTATGGTTATTGTATTCTCGAAATTCGGGGATAACCTGTCAACGGCATTTGCTGCTAAGAGTGTAGCAGGATCCGATTGGTTCCTCGGTGGTGCACAGTACGCATTCTACAACCTGGGAATCGTTCCAGCACTTCTTTACACAATTCAGGAAACAGAAACACGTAAAGAAGCTGTCACTTCGGGATTCCTAGCAGGAGTTATCGGAGTTCTGCCTGCATTAATGCTACTCCTTGCTATGGCTACTCACTTTGAGGCAGCATCAGTTGCAGAAGTTCCTGTAACAGTACTTTTTGAAGCACTCGATATGAGATGGCTTTATTGGTTGTTTGAGATCGTACTATTCGGAACTCTTATCGAAACTGGCACAGGATTCATTAAAGCTCTCGATGACCGTGTTGAGAACTCTATTGCGGCATCTGGCAAAGAAGTACCGAAGTGGGTTCGCCCTGCAATAGCTGTCGGCAGCGTTATAATCGGAATTCTCATATCAACATTTGGACTTACTGCTTTAATTGCCAAAGGATACGGGGCTATTTCATGGGGCTTCCTCATAATCTTCGTTATACCGATGTTCACTATTGGTGTTTACAAGATTAGAAAACACGATAAACAAATAGGCGAATAGCAGAATTAAATAGGTTATCATCTCCTTAATTGTTATATAAAAAAGCTCACAGCTATCGCTGTGAGCTTTTTAATTTTATATCAGTCTGTCGAGGGCTTTATCTGATCTGAACAATTTCTCGATGAAACCTCTGTGAGAAATCAGATACAGTACGATAAGATGATCTCCTGGTTTTAGCACATCATTACCACCTGGAATAATGGTTTTTCTGTCACGAATGATGGCTGCAAAGAGAGAGTAATCAGGTAAATTCAGATTCTTTAAAGGTGTGTTTATTATTTTCATAGATTCATCTATGTATAATTCAAGAAGTTCAGCCTGTCCCTGTAACATTACCGTTGATAATACTCGATCCGATCCGTTTATCATACGGAGTATAGCACTGCTACTTATATGCAAGGGGTTGAGGACCATATTTATACCGAGCTTTGCAATTAATTCGTCGTAACTTTCGTGACTAATCTTGGAAATAACATCTTCAACACCGCGAGTTTTCGCTGCAATTGCAAGAAGAAGATTCTCTTCATCAAAACCGGTTACAGATACGAATGCATCCATTTGCTCCAGATTTTCTTCTTCCAACATAGGAATATCTGTTCCGTTACTGTGGAGAACCATGACGTTCTTAAGGTGATTGCTGAGATAATTGCAACGTTTTTCGTTTTTTTCAATGATCTTAACAAAAGCGCCATACTCCGACAGTCTTTTGGCAAGATAAAAACCGGTTCTTCCGCCGCCAACAATCATAACTTTCTTTACATCGGCAAATTTTCTTCTTTTGCGGAATTTCTTCGCATATTTGAATAGGTCGATCTTTTCGCCTACCAAAAAAACCACATCATCCTTAAGAATTACGTCGTTTCCGTGAGGAATGATAATCTTACCAAGTCTGGATATTCCAGCAACAAGTATGTTAGGGAAGATGTCTCTGAACTCATTTATCGGTTTGTTGATGAGACGTGGATCTCTCGACGCTTCAACCTCTACCATGGCGATACGCTTAGTAGTAAATATTCCGCTAGTAATCGCATACTTTTCTACAAGGTAATGATACATTTCTGCGGTTATAAGCATATCTGGGCTAATTACGGCATCTATATTGAAGTTCTTACAAATAAGGTCGAGTTGGTTCATATGCTCGGGATCTGTGACACGAGCGACAGCTTTTTTGCATCCGAAAGATTTTGAAAAAGAGGCTGCAATAATATTTACATCATCTGATGATGTACAACAAAGAACGAAGTCATAAGAGTCGATATTAATATTTTTGAGCGTCTCAATAGTCCGCACATCGCCAACATAAGTCATGATATCGTAATTCTGACTAAGTCTGTTAAGCTTCTCTTCGTTTGTATCTACAATAGATATGTCATAGTCACCATCTAATAGAGTTTCCATGACATTTATTCCTAGTTTTCCGGCACCGAGTATTGCAATCTTCATTGTTGTAACCTCTAATTCAGTATATAATATTTGTAGTCATTAATGACAATTCTACAACTTTGGGATTATAAATCAAGAGATATTAAAATGCAACGAGAAACAAAGCAAATAATGGAGAATAAGATGATAAAAATGATAGCTCTCGATCTTGATGGAACTACTTTGAACAGCTCCAATCAACTTTCCGAGAGAAATAAACTCACAATAGAAGAAGCGGTTCGAAAAGGTATTAAAATTGTTTTTTCCACAGGAAGGGCTTTTACTTCTTTGCCTGAAGAAATCAAAAACATTAAAGGCATAAGATATGTAATAACATCAAACGGTGCTCATATTATCGATTTGACAACGGGAAAACCTGCACACAGCGAGTATCTATCTGAATCAGCGGTGGGTCAGGTTGCAGAATTGACGGAAAAACTCGATATACAGCTTGAGGTATTTTATGATGGACAAGCATATATAGATGAAGAGTATTACAACCATATAAAAAAATACGGTTGTTCTTATAGAAATGCGGAATATGTACTATGGAGCAGGAAACCTGTAAAGGGAATTAACACATTTATGCTCAAACATAAGTCTGAGATAGACAATATTAATATTTGTTTTAGCTCTTTGGATTTGCTCGAGGAGGCAAGACCTATTGTTGAAGCAATTTCCGATGCAGTAATTACATCATCGTTTAAAAATAATCTTGAGGTCGGAGGACCAAATACAAGCAAAAAGAATGCCCTTATATATGTAATGAACATCCTAGATATTACAAAGGAAGAACTTATGGCTTGTGGAGATGCTCCTAATGATATTCCAATGATAGAGTTTGCAGGAATAGGTGTAGCTATGGGAAATGCTTGGGGAGGAACAAAAGATTACGCGGACTATGTTACAGGAACAAACGATGAAGATGGAGTTGCTTTAGCAATAGAAAAATTTGCAATTAAGGATTAATAAAGGCATTTCACAAATGAACTCAGACTTTAGGAGGCGGTAATATTCGCCTTCTTTTTTGTTTGCTATTTTTTGTGCAAGAAATGTAGGAATTTATATCCGCATTGTTCGATTGTTTTTTAATAGGGTGTTAGGATTTACAAAAGGAGGTGTCATATGAGATATCGAAAAAATATAGGCGATGCCGGCGAGGATTTTGCAACGAAAATGCTAGAAAATTCTGGATTTGAAATAATGGAAAGAAATTATTGGACGAAGATGGGTGAAGTAGACATCATAGCAAGAAAAGACGGAAGGTTACATTTTATAGAGGTAAAGACAAGAACGAACTTCGATTACGGATATCCTTCTGATTCAATAACTGAAGAGAAAGTCAGAACCATGAGGAGAGTTGCTGAGCAATATCTTAATCAAAGAAGAATGTACTGGAAAGATATCTCTTTTGATGTTTATGAGATAATGGCTAATTTAGTAGTAGATTGCATGTAGAGGAGAGAATATGTTCAGCAAGGTTAATTCGGCAGTTTGCCTTGGCGTGGAAGGAAGAAGTGTAGTCATTGAATCTGATATTTCAAGGGGACTCCCACAAACAAATATTGTCGGACTTGCTTCAGCGACAGTAATTGAGTCAAGAGAACGAATCAAAAGTGCAACTGTGAATTCTGGATTCGAATATCCTCACGGAAGAATAACAATAAATTTAACGCCTGCTGATATAAGGAAAAACGGCAGTTGTCTCGATTTGCCGATTGCAGTATGCATCTTATCTTCCGCTATGCATGTTAATAAAGTTAATCTCAGGGATTATGGGATTATAGGAGAACTTTCTCTGGACGGTCGGGTAGTAGGAGTTGATTCTGTACTCCCCATGGTCTTTAGAATGCTCAAGAACAACATAAAGAAAATAATAGTTCCATTTAGCAATTATTCCGAGGCGATTTTAGCAGATGAAGTAAGAATAATTCCCGTCAGAACACTTGAAGAATGTATAAATATCATTAATTCAGAAGCAGATGAGGAAAAACCCAGCGGAGAAATGTTTCAAAGAGTTAGAAAAGTTGCAAATATTAATAATTTAGATTTTTCTGATATTAAAGGCCAAGAAAGGGCAAAACGAGCAATTACTATTTCGGTTTGCGGAAGACATGGACTTTTGATGATAGGAAGTCCTGGATGTGGAAAAACAATGCTTGCAAAAAGAATACCGACAATTATGCCTTTAATGTCGGGCGAAGAACTGATTGAAACAGCAATAATTAATTCTGTGTCGGGCAAAAATAATAAAGATGGCTATGTTTGTGTAGATAGACCTTTTAGAAGTCCTCATAGTTCAATAAGAAGAGCTGGTTTATTTGGAGGTGGGGCTTATCCTGTTCCTGGAGAAATATCTCTGGCTCATAATGGAGTCCTCTTTCTTGATGAAATATGCGAATTTGATAAAGATCTTATAGAGATGCTGAGGCTACCTATGGAGGAGAAGGAAATAACTCACTTCAGAAAAGGACAAGCTTACACTTTTCCTTGCAACTTCCAGCTCGTTATGGCTTCAAATCCATGCAAATGTGGATATTATGGAGATCAGGAAAGAATGTGTACCTGTTCACAGGTTCAAGTAGATTTATATAGAAGAAAACTAAGTGGTCCAATACTTGAACGTATAGATTTAAAAATATCTATGGAAAGAGTTAACTACGATCAGTTAACTATGCAAGGAAGTAGTATCGATTCGGATACAATGAGACGAAATAGCATGAAAGGTATAGACTTTGCCGAGTCTCAAGGAAGAACGTACGGGAATGCAAATATAAAAGACAAAGATATACCTCTTGCTTGTAAACTTGGAAATTCTGAACAAAAGCTTATGAAAGAAGCTTATAAATCCCTTAAATTATCTCCAAGATCATGCAATAAAACTTTAAAAGTTGCCAGGACAATTGCCGATATTGAAGAAAGCGAAATAATCAAAGACTACCATCTCGCTGAAGCGTTAAGCTATAGATTAGAAAGTGAATATGAATCTAATAAATAATACAATCAAAATAGACAGAGATTCCGAGCTTTTCCCAGAAAGGCTGAAGGATATACCAAATCCTCCAAAACAGATATATTGCAATGGAGATATTTCTCTTTTAGAGAAAAAATCCATATCTGTTGTCGGATCGAGGAAGTTTACAATATATGGAAAAAATGTTGCGAGGATGATAGGAAAAAAATTGAGCGAAGAAGGGATACCTGTCGTTTCGGGATTAGCGAGCGGTATCGATGGCTTTGCCCACGAGGGAGTAATCGAAAATGGAGGAAAGATAATAGGTGTTCTAGGTAGCGGTATAGAAAAGATGACACCTAGAAGAAATTATAATTTAATGATTAAAGGTCTTGAAAGTGGAGGACTTATAGTAAGTGAGTATGAACCACTTCAAGAAGCCAAAGCATACACATTTCCTGCAAGAAACAGACTGATAAGTGGTTTAGGTGAAGTTCTCGTAGTTGTGGAGGCAAATTTTAATAGTGGTGCGTTGATAACCGCTCAAAACGCAGTAGAGCAGGGGAAGGAAGTCTTTGTAGTACCCGGAAATATTAATAGTCAATTTAGTATGGGCAGCAATTTACTGATTAGAGACGGTGCAACTCCCTTAATTATTATAGATGATTTAATCAGAGGAATAGGCAAAACTCCTTCAAATAATAAACTACAGGAACTAAGTATTGGGGAAGATGAAAAATTGATTGTAGAAGCAATACAAGAATTAGGCTCATGTTCTGTAGATTCTATATCAAAGAGAACGGGAAAATCCTCCGAAGCGATTAGTGCAATGCTTACAATATTAGAAATTAAGGGGATTATAGTATCATCGGCCGGACAAATTCACCTTGCAAATTGACCGCTTCATATAGTAAAGTATTTCAACGTAAGGTAAATATAATATGAAGGTAGGGTTTTGATGACGAAAACTTTAAAAGATAATACAAAAAAGAAAACAACCAAGAAGGCAACTAGCAAGACAACTAAGAAGACAGCGACCAAAGCAAAAAAAGCTTCCGACAAGACGCTAATAATTGTGGAGTCTCCTTCGAAGGCAAAAATAATAAGTAAATATCTTGGAACAAAATACAAA
>CAYFWG010000022.1:2432-2993 GCA_964346775.1 uncultured Mogibacterium sp. | reverse complement strand
GGGCCATTTACGCGATCTGCCTAAGAGCCGTTTGGGTGTCGACGTTAATAATAATTTTGAACCGGAATATATCAATATCCGTGGCAAGGCGGAAAAAATTAGAGAATTGAAAAAGGAAGCATCCACTGCTAAGAAAGTTTTGCTAGCTACCGACCCTGATAGGGAGGGAGAAGCTATTTCTTGGCATCTTGCTTTTCTTCTAGGCATTGATCCCGACACTGAATGTCGTGTTATGTTTAATGAAATAAATAGAGAAACTGTTCGTGAAGCAGTCGAGAAGCCTAGAGCAATAGATATAAGTCTGGTAGACGCACAGCAAGCCAGAAGAGTGCTAGATAGACTCGTAGGATACCAGATTAGTCCGCTACTTTGGAAAAAAGTAGCAAGAGGTTTATCGGGCGGAAGGGTACAGTCAGCAGCCTTAAAACTGATTTGTGATAGAGAGAATGAGATTACAAATTTCATTCCTGAAGATTATTGGTATATAGCAGCTGATTTTGGAGACGATTTTGTAGCTGAACTTTCGAAAATCAGTGGCAAAAAGCCGAAAATAGGTTCTGA
>CAYFWG010000022.1:1048-2422 GCA_964346775.1 uncultured Mogibacterium sp. | reverse complement strand
TAATGAAATTAAGAACGACTTGTCCAGTGGTGAATATACTGTAAAGTCGATTAAAGAAGGAAAGAGACAATCTAAACCTTACGCACCTTTTACTACCTCAAGCTTGCAACAGGATGCCTCGATTAAGCTCGGATTTCAAACAGGAAAGACGATGCAAATCGCACAGCAACTTTACGAGGGCGTTAATATAAAAGGTATAGGAGCGAGAGGTCTAGTTACATATATTAGAACCGACTCTGTAAGAATTTCAGAACAAGCGAAAGCTGCTGCGAAAACCTACATAACAGATAAGTATGGAGAGAAATATAGTCATAATAACGTTTTCTCCAATAAGAATAAAGCTATGCAGGATGCACATGAAGCGATAAGACCTTCAGATGTAAAGCTCGATCCTCAAAGCATTAAAGAATCACTGTCATCAGATCAATTCAAGTTGTATGATTTAATATGGAAGAGATTTGTTGCATCACAGATGTCGCCTGCAACATACGATACTTTAGCAGTTATAATTGAGAACGGTAGATACGAGTTCAAAGCGAACGGTTCCAGACTTACTTTTGATGGATGGAAGAAAGTATATATTACTGGTGATAAAGATTCAGAAATAAAGATACCAAAACTGGACGAAGGCGATGTACTTGAGCTACTCAAATTGATTAGCGAACAGAAATTTACACAACCACCTTCGAGATATACTGAAGCAGGTTTGGTCAAAGAAATGGAAGAAAAGAATATTGGAAGACCTAGTACCTATGCTTCTATTATTTCTGTATTGACGACAAGGCGTTATGTACGTAGAGAGAAGAAGACCCTCGTTCCGACAAAACTCGGTTTTGACGTTATCGGAATATTGCAAGTATATTTTCCTGACATAGTCGATGTTGATTTCACAAGTGAGATGGAAAACAATCTCGACCAGATTGAAATGGGCAAAAAGGAATGGAAAAACATCATTAAAGACTTCTACAAAGGTTTTAGCGAAGAACTGGAAATCGCAGATAAGGAAGTTGAAAGAATCGAAAAAGAAGTGGTTCTTTCAGACGAGGTTTGTGAGCTTTGTGGTAGGCAGATGGCGATCAAAGAAGGAAGATTCGGAAAGTTTCTTGCATGCACAGGTTATCCGGAATGCAAGAATACTAAACCTATATTAAAAACCATTGGGGTTAAATGCCCTAAATGTGGTAAAGATATAATAGAAAAGAAAAGCAGGAAAACAGGTAAAGTTTTCTATGGATGTAGCGGTTACCCTGATTGCGATGTATCTTATTGGGATAAACCGACAGGAGAAGCTTGTCCTAAATGCGGATCCATGATGACACAATCAAAGGGAAAGACTAAAGTAAAAAAATGTTCAAATCCCGAGTATGGTTATAA
>CAYFWG010000022.1:0-1038 GCA_964346775.1 uncultured Mogibacterium sp. | reverse complement strand
TTTTATATTAGGAGTTGAGTTTAAATATGGCAAAGAAAAAATGGACAGTTATGATGTACTTAAATGGGAATAATGAACTAGGAATAGAGATGGAAAATACATTTAAAGAAGTGTGTAAAGTTAAAAATGGAGAAATAAATATGACTAAATTTCATGCAACTACTATCTGCGCAGTAAAAAGACCTAACGGAGATATCTGTATAGGCGGAGACGGGCAGGTAACGATGGGCGAAACAACCATCATGAAAAATGGAGCAAAAAAAGTAAGTAAAATATATAACGACAAGGTATTGGCAGGATTTGCCGGATCTGTTGCGGACGCTTTTTCGCTTACTGAGAAGTTTGAGAATAAACTCGAGGAACATGCCGGAAACCTCAAAAGAGCAGCTGTCGATCTTGCACAGTTCTGGAGAGGCGACAAAGCAATGAGAAACCTCGAAGCATTGATGATTGTTGCTGATGAAGATGATCTTCTCGTACTTTCTGGTACGGGAGAGGTAATTGCACCTGACAAAAATGTTGTGGCAATCGGTTCGGGCGGAAATTATGCTTATTCTGCTGCAGTCGCATTATTTGAAAATACAGACCTCGATGCAGAGACAATAGTTAGGAGATCTCTTGAAATTGCCTCTAATATTTGCGTTTATACAAACGGCAATATATCGGTCGAAAAGCTGTAGGAAGGAGATAATATGGCAGATAATATTAAAAATATGACTCCGAAGCAGATTGTTGCGGAGCTTGATAAATACATAATAGGTCAAGATGAAGCAAAGAAATATGTAGCTATAGCTTTGAGAAATAGATATAGAAGAATCAAATTGACTGAAACAATGAGAGAAGAGATATCTCCTAAAAATATTTTGATGATGGGACCGACCGGTGTAGGTAAAACGGAAATCGCAAGGAGACTTGCTAAACTCATGGATGCTCCTTTTGTCAAAGTCGAAGCAACTAAGTTTACAGAAGTAGGTTATGTGGGTCGAGATGTAGATTCCATGATTAGAGACTTAGTTGAAGCATCTATGCGTCTAAGCA